>NZ_JBBPHJ010000069.1:0-579 GCF_038039665.1 Myroides sp. C4067 | reverse complement strand
ACAAAGATAAAGATGGCAATGATCAGACAATCGACCTAGATAAACTAGTTAAGGCCAATGAGACAGTAACTACGCTAGTGGCTGGCGCTGATGGTACGTATACCTATAAGTCAGAGGATGGGACAGAGACTAAGATTGACATCCCAGCTTCGGTAGTTCAGAATTTTGAGACTATTGTAAAGAACAATCCCGAGACAGTAGAAAAAGTAATTAAGGAAGTATTAAAAGATGTAGAGGGGAATGTTATCTACAACGGTAAAGACTTAGTTTACAAAGATAAAGATGGCAATGATCAGACAATCGACCTAGATAAACTAGTTAAGGCCAATGAGACAGTAACTACGCTTGTGGCTGGCGCTGATGGTACGTATACCTATAAGTCAGAGGATGGGACAGAGACTAAGATTGACATCCCAGCTTCGGTAGTTCAGAACTTCGAGACTATTGTAAAGAACAACCCCGAGACAGTAGAAAAAGTAATTAAGGAAGTATTAAAAGATGTAGAGGGCAATGTGATCTACAATGGTAAAGACTTAGTTTACAAAGATAAAGATGGCAATGATCAGACAATCGACCTAG
>NZ_JBBPHJ010000068.1:0-624 GCF_038039665.1 Myroides sp. C4067 | reverse complement strand
TTCTATTTTAAATATAGGAGTTCGTGATTATGAATAATTGGTGTGCAATCACAACTTAACAATGAGTGAAGTTTTAGCAGTTAAGGTTGGTACTGTACATGTATTTACTTACGTTGTTTCTATTTTAGATAAAGGAGTTCGTGAATATGAATATTTGTTGTACAATCACAACCTTATCGAATCGGTGTAGTTTGCTTTTCATGTTGGTACTGTACACAGTTTACTTACGTTATTCTTATTTTAAATATAGGAGTTCGTGATTATGAATAATTGGTGTGCAATCACAACAGATACACTTACAATAGCATTTATTAAACTGTTGGTACTGTACATGTTTTTACTTACGTTGTTTCTATTTTAGATATAGGAGTTCGTGAATCTAAAGATTTGGTGTGCAATCACAACAGAATCTGTATTAGTACTATTAGCTGGCACGTTGGTACTGTACACGTTTTTACTTACGTTGCTTTTATTTTATATATAGGAGTTCGTGATTATGAATAATTGGTGTGCAATCACAGCTATAGTTAGCATCTTCTCTTATTTCTTCTCATTGGTACTGTACACAGTTTACTTACGTTGTTTCTATTTTAAATATGGGAGTTCGTGATTATAAATAATTGG
>NZ_JBBPHJ010000067.1:0-678 GCF_038039665.1 Myroides sp. C4067 | reverse complement strand
ACGTTCATAAACATATTGGATTGACAGCATACAAATAAGAGAGTAAGGCAAATCGCAAGATTTGGAATTATACTTTTTTAATTTACGAAATTAAAAATATACGATGAAGAGTTTGATCCTGGCTCAGGATGAACGCTAGCGGCAGGCCTAACACATGCAAGTCGAGGGGTAGAAGAAGCTTGCTTTTTTGAGACCGGCGCACGGGTGAGTAACGCGTATGCAACCTACCTTATACAGGGGAATAGCCCGAAGAAATTCGGATTAATGCTCCATGGTTTATCGATATGGCATCGTATTGATAATAAAGATTTATCGGTATAAGATGGGCATGCGTATCATTAGCTAGTTGGTGTGGTAACGGCATACCAAGGCAACGATGATTAGGGGTCCTGAGAGGGAGATCCCCCACACTGGTACTGAGACACGGACCAGACTCCTACGGGAGGCAGCAGTGAGGAATATTGGTCAATGGAGGCAACTCTGAACCAGCCATGCCGCGTGCAGGATGACGGTCCTATGGATTGTAAACTGCTTTTGTACAGGAAGAAACCTCCCTACGAGTAGGGACTTGACGGTACTGTAAGAATAAGGATCGGCTAACTCCGTGCCAGCAGCCGCGGTAATACGGAGGATCCGAGCGTTATCCGGAATTATTGGGTTTAAAGGGTTCGTAGGCGG
>NZ_JBBPHJ010000066.1:0-776 GCF_038039665.1 Myroides sp. C4067 | reverse complement strand
AAAAACTTCTTATCTCTAACACCTCTATACATCATACGGAAGTATTTAATTTTGGCATTAAATGATTCCGCAGAAGCATTTGTACTTCTATTAATAAAGTAATTGATGATTTCGTTATAGTGTACATTAAACGTCTTTAAAACAGTACTAAAGTGTTTGAGTGAAGCTTTTTCAATATCATTAAACCAATGAGCAAGCTTAGTCATAGCTATTTCTTTATCTATTTGTAGATTATATATCTGTCTAAGGTTATTAGCTAATAGATAGGCTTGTTTAATCTCTGGGTATAATTCAAATAGTATCTTAGCTCTTTCTTGTTGGTCAGATGTCCAATTAATTTGGTTTTTATAAAGTAGAGAACGTGAGCGAACTAAAAGTTGCTTCTTAGTATCTCCATTACTAAGTATTTCAGGATTATATATAATGCCTTCTTCCTTAGCCTTTAAAACAGCAGTGTTCTCAGCGTCAAGCTCAGCCCATCTATATTTTATTCTAATATCTTGTACAGCTTCACTTACAAGCTTTTGTACATGAAAACGATCAATTACTTGCACAGCTTTAGGGAAGCACTTCTTAGCTATCTGTTTCATAGCCCCTGCCATATCTAAAGTAATCTCGGTAACTTTATCTCTAAGTTTTTTAGGTAGTTTAGATAGATGCTTTATTACAGTATCTGATTTTGTTCCTTTAACTATCGCTACAATGGTCTTTTTCTGACCTTTACCTGCTTTAGAAGTCAGTATAGTGTACAATTCTCCCATAGATAAACATACTTC
>NZ_JBBPHJ010000065.1:0-855 GCF_038039665.1 Myroides sp. C4067 | reverse complement strand
GGGGGATTAGCTCAGCTGGCTAGAGCGCCTGCCTTGCACGCAGGAGGTCATCGGTTCGACTCCGATATTCTCCACTACGGCATAATATCAAAGCTGGTTTAATTATCAGTGGCGATTCGCCACAAGTTCATTGACATATTGATAAAACTTAACTAACAAAACAGTTAGAAAGAATAAAAAAGATATAGAAATATATAGAAAGTACGATTCGAAAGAATTGTAAGCACATAAGCAAAATAAGGGCGTATGGGGAATGCCTAGGCTCTCAGAGGCGAAGAAGGACGTGATAAGCTGCGAAAAGCTACGGGGATTGGCACACACGAATTGATCCGTAGATATCCGAATGGGGCAACCCAGTATGTTGAAGACATACTATCCAATATGGAGGCGAACCCGCTGAACTGAAACATCTAAGTAGGCGGAGGAGAAGAAAACAAAAGTGATTCCGTAAGTAGTGGCGAGCGAACGCGGAGTAGCCCAAACCAAAGTTGTTACGGCAATTTTGGGGTTGTAGGACCACGAGATTTCTTGCGGATTTAATTAGAATTACCTGGAAAGGTAAACCGAAGAGGGTGATAGTCCCGTATAAGTAAGAGAAGATAAGAATAGTGGTATCCTGAGTAGGTCGGGGCACGTGAAACCTTGATTGAAACTGGCGGGACCATCCGCTAAGGCTAAATACTCCTGAGAGACCGATAGTGAACCAGTACCGTGAGGGAAAGGTGAAAAGAACCGTGAATAACGGAGTGAAACAGATCCTGAAACCATACGCCTACAAGCGGTCGGAGCCCTTTTGTGGGGTGACGGCGTGCCTTTTGCATAATGAGCCTACGAGTTACCGTTGCTGGCAAGGAT
>NZ_JBBPHJ010000064.1:0-1051 GCF_038039665.1 Myroides sp. C4067 | reverse complement strand
TTTTTTTGGTATTAACAGCGAGAGTAAAGTATCATACTTCTATAATTATTCTCTAGAAAGGAGGTGTTCCAGCCGCACCTTCCGGTACGGCTACCTTGTTACGACTTAGCCCTAGTTACTAGTTTTACCCTAGGCAGCTCCTTGCGGTCACCGACTTCAGGTACCCCCAGCTTCCATGGCTTGACGGGCGGTGTGTACAAGGCCCGGGAACGTATTCACCGGATCATGGCTGATATCCGATTACTAGCGATTCCAGCTTCATAGAGTCGAGTTGCAGACTCCAATCCGAACTGAGACAAGCTTTGGAGATTCGCATCCTGTTGCCAGGTAGCTGCTTTCTGTACTTGCCATTGTAGCACGTGTGTAGCCCAGGACGTAAGGGCCGTGATGATTTGACGTCATCCCCACCTTCCTCACGGTTTGCACCGGCAGTCTTGCTAGAGTCCCCGCCACTACGCGATGGTAACTAACAATAGGGGTTGCGCTCGTTATAGGACTTAACCTGACACCTCACGGCACGAGCTGACGACAACCATGCAGCACCTTGTAAATTGTCCGAAGAAAAATCTGTTTCCAAATCTGTCAATCTACATTTAAGCCCTGGTAAGGTTCCTCGCGTATCATCGAATTAAACCACATGCTCCACCGCTTGTGCGGGCCCCCGTCAATTCCTTTGAGTTTCATTCTTGCGAACGTACTCCCCAGGTGGGATACTTATCACTTTCGCTTAGCCACTCAGTCCGAAAACCGAACAGCTAGTATCCATCGTTTACGGCGTGGACTACCAGGGTATCTAATCCTGTTCGCTCCCCACGCTTTCGTTCATCAGCGTCAATAAGTACGTAGTAACCTGCCTTCGCAATTGGTATTCCATGTAATATCTAAGCATTTCACCGCTACACTACATATTCTAGTTACTTCCATACTATTCAAGTCAAACAGTATCAATGGCCGTGTCCTAGTTAAGCTAGGAAATTTCACCACTGACTTATCTGACCGCCTACGAACCCTTTAAACCCAATAATTCCGGATAACGCTCGGATCCTCCGTA
>NZ_JBBPHJ010000062.1:0-1300 GCF_038039665.1 Myroides sp. C4067 | reverse complement strand
GTGACGGCGTGCCTTTTGCATAATGAGCCTACGAGTTACCGTTGCTGGCAAGGATAAGTGATTAAGTCATGGATCCGTAGCGAAAGCGAGTCTTAATAGGGCGCTTAAGTCAGTAGTGGTAGACGCGAAACCGTGTGATCTACCCATGGGCAGGTTGAAGTTTAGGTAACACTAAATGGAGGACCGAACCGTTTAACGCTGAAAAGTTTTCGGATGACCTGTGGGTAGGGGTGAAAGGCCAATCAAACTCGGAAATAGCTCGTACTCCCCGAAATGCATTTAGGTGCAGCGATGATCGATAGTTACTTAGAGGTAGAGCTACTGATTGGATGCGGGGGCTTCACCGCCTACCAATTCCTGACAAACTCCGAATGCTAAGTAATGATAATCATCAGTGAGGGCATGGGTGCTAAGGTCCATGTCCGAGAGGGAAAGAACCCAGACCATCAGCTAAGGTCCCCAAATGTATGCTAAGTTGAAAAAACGCGGTTTGATTGCCCAGACAGCTAGGATGTTGGCTTGGAAGCAGCCATTCATTTAAAGAGTGCGTAACAGCTCACTAGTCGAGCGATCGAGCATGGATAATAATCGGGCATAAGTATACTACCGAAGCTATGGATTTGCGCATTTAGTTGCGTGAGTGGTAGGGGAGCATTCTAACGGCGCAGAAGGTGATTTGTGAGAATTGCTGGAGCTTTTAGAAAAGAAAATGTAGGCATAAGTAACGATAAGGGGTGCGAGAAACACCCCCGCCGTAAGACTAAGGTTTCCTCAGCTATGCTAATCAGCTGAGGGTTAGTCGGGACCTAAGGCACACCCGAAGGGGGACGTCGATGGCCAACGGGTTAATATTCCCGTACTACTAATAATTGTGATGGAGTGACACAGTGATGAAAGCACCGCGAACTGACGGAATAGTTCGTTGAAGCACGTACCTATAGGTTTGATAGTAAAATGCGTCGAACTTGGAGAAATGCGATAGTACTTTGAGTCTTCGGACAACGAGATAGTGTGCCTAAGGGCTGTCAAGAAAAGCTTCTAAACTTAGATTATTAGTACCCGTACCGTAAACCGACACAGGTAGTCGAGGAGAGTATCCTAAGGCGCTCGAGAGATTCATGGCTAAGGAACTAGGCAAAATAGACCTGTAACTTCGGGAGAAAGGTCGCCAGCGCAAGCTGGCCGCAGTGAAAAGGTCCAGGCGACTGTTTATCAAAAACACAGGGCTCTGCAAAATCGTAAGATGACGTATAGGGCCTGACACCTGCCCGGTGCTGGAAGGTTAAGAGGAGATGTTATC
>NZ_JBBPHJ010000061.1:0-1371 GCF_038039665.1 Myroides sp. C4067 | reverse complement strand
TAATTCGATTACTATGATAAAAGCAAATCATTATTAATATATTTTACACCTTATTTTTGAGAATAACTCAATAAAACAAGGCATATCTAACCTGAGGATTATATCCGTATTATCCTCTATTTTTGTTTCTAATTCAATGTATGATGTTTATGCTACTTGTCGTACCTCATAAGCTTTTTTATTCCTAACACAAGAACATATACGCTGTACAAGCTTGTTTCTAACATTGTTTAAAACAAGCATCTTATGCTTACCTTCTCCAACTTTCCTCTCGTAATAAGCCCTTATCTCTGGGTCCCATCTAACAGCTGATAAAGCACAGAGATGTAAAAGTTTTTTAAGCTTTTTATTAGCCATAAAGTGTACTTTAGCTTTGCCTCTTACACTTTTACCTGAAGTATATTCAAAAGGGACAACACCACAATAAGATGCTAATTGTCGAGAGTCTTCAAATGATGTAAACGCATTGGTATAACATATTAAAAACATCGCTGTAATATCTCCAACACCTCTTACAGAAATCACACAATCAAATATCTCAGATACCTCTTGATTTTCTCTAATAAGAGTATTTAACTGTTCTTCAATCACCTTTATAGCGTTCTCTAAAGCCTTGATAATAGCCTTATCATTTTTAGACAAAACCTTGTGCAGTTCATCATTAAACCCCTTAAATTCGTTGGTTCTTACTTCTATAGCTGTCTTATGAGCTATACTCATCTCTCGCTGTCCCAATAGAGCCTGAATCTTATTCAATACAGCCTTTGATACTTTAAAGAGCTTCGCTTCTTCTTGATTTTTCTTAGCATACAATGCTATCCTTTTAGAATCTATCTTGTCATTCTTTCCTCTTTGTATTCCACTACTTCTTATAATTCTATAAGCCATTTCTACCCATAGATTACAATTCTTTGAAAGCAAAATATCTACTAAAATATTTTTATAAATACCTGTATGCTCCATACATATCAATGTTTCCTCTACACAACATCCTTCGCTTTTCATCCACTTCATAAATTGATCAACTCCCGTTTTAGTGTTTTCAAACTGATTGTGTTTACAAGAATTAGCATCTACATAAATAGCTACATCAAAATAATCTTTGGAAATATCTATTCCGATAAATTGTGTAAATTTGTCCATATGATAATTATTTAAGGCAACCTGTTACTAAAATATCATCTAAACCTTAATACTAGACCTCGACGTCTTAATTACTAGTCTGATACTCTTTAGTAAAATCAACAAAGTCCTACTCGAATTTTAGGGCGTTATCCTTGTAATTCGTCTGGTTCACTTTGTTGATTAGGTTGTTTTATTTATTCTCTACAATATTATCATATTCTCAGTTAGCAAATCTAAAGGTAATTC
>NZ_JBBPHJ010000060.1:0-1764 GCF_038039665.1 Myroides sp. C4067 | reverse complement strand
CTCAAGTGTAGAGGGTGTAGGAGATGAAAGTCACGTAGTTGGTATGGCCGATCTAGATGCAAAAAAAGAAATGGAAATGCCAGTAGGAGATGGGACATATTATCGCCCAATTACCCTAGGAGAGAGTAGCGGATTACAAAATTTATTTCAAACCCAGTATAAACGTGTAAATCCTTTGGTGGGTCGAGCACATAATGTTAAAAATGCGATTATAGATATAAATAATGAGGAGTATTGGGAAGTAAAGAATGAAGCGAGTAATGGAGCTATTATATTAACTTTAAGTTGGAATGAGCAAACGACCCCTTCTTTTTTATTGACTAATCCAGAGAAGAGTTTACACATTGTTCGTTGGGATGATAAGGGCTTAAAATGGGAAGACTTAGGAGGTATAGTAGATGTATCAACAAAGACTGTAAAGACGCCTATTGTAGTAGAAGCTCAAGGTATTTTTACATTGGCATTAGTGGATTCAGATTATAATTCAGAATTAAAGATTTATAATGCAGTTTCGCCAGATGGGGATGGAAAGAACGATTATTTTATCATAGAGAATATAGATAAGTATCCAAATAATTCTGTTCAGATTGTCAACCGTTGGGGTAGTAAAGTTTATGACACAACAAAATATGATCCAACAGGAGATGGTAATGTTAATGTATTTAGAGGAAAAGCAGAAGGAAAAGGAGTGTTGTTAAGTGGTAATTTACCATCAGGGACTTATTATTATATCGTTAAGTATGAGGTTCGAACAGCAAATGGCTCAGAATGGATAACAAAGACAGGGTATTTACATTTAGAAAATAACTAGAAAATAGGATTGCGATGAAAATAAGAAAAGATATATGTCTAATGACAATAATGACTTTAGGACTTTTAAGTGTATCTGAAGTTTATGGGCAACAAGATCCTCAGTATACCCATTATATGTATAATACGACTAATATTAACCCTGGATATTCAGGGACTCGAGGTGTGCTAAATGTATTTGGGATGTATCGAACCCAATGGGTAGGTTTAGATGGGGCTCCTCAGACAGCTAATATTTCTATTGATACACCATTAGGTGATAATGGATTGTCAGGAGGGATTAACTATACTAATGATCGTATAGGAGCAATGTCTGAGAATAATTTTTCTTTGAATTTAGCATATGCAATAGATTTAAATGATACTTACAAGTTATCCTTTGGATTGAAAGCTACTGCTAATCTTTTAGATGTAGATTATACAAAATTAGATATTCATGATGAAACCGATGTGACATTTGGAAAGAATATCAATAACAAGTTTAATCCCAATATAGGAGCAGGTCTTTATCTTTATTCAGATAAGTCATACTTAGGGTTCTCGGTACCGAATTTTTTAACAACCGATCGTTCGGAGAATGAAGGTCGAGCTTTGATGCGTCAAAAGATGCATTTTTACTTAATGGGAGGATATGTGTTTGAATTGAATCCAAGTTTGAAATTTAAGCCAGCTTTTTTAGCAAAGGCAGTTGAGGGTGCACCTATGCAAGTGGATTTGACAGCAAATTTCTTGATTGTAGACAAGTTTACTATTGGAGCTGCGTATAGATGGGATTCATCTGTTAGTGCCTTGGCAGGCTTCCAGGTGAATGATGGATTATTTATTGGATATTCTTATGATGCAGATACCTCTAAGTTATCGAGATATAATTCAGGTTCTCATGAGATCTTTTTGAGATTTGATTTGTTTAACAAATACAACAAAGTTAGTACAGCTCGTTTCTTCTAAGAAGGT
>NZ_JBBPHJ010000005.1:0-236055 GCF_038039665.1 Myroides sp. C4067 | reverse complement strand
ATCATGATTGGGGACATCCACCTATTAAACCTCCAAAAGTAAATAACTTAAATATAGAACAAGAGGTAGATCATGATTGGGGACATCCACCTATTAAACCTCCAAAAGTAAATAACTTAAATATGGAACAAGAAGTAGATCACGATTATGGAAATACTACCATTAAAAGACCTACTGGGAAATAATTTACAAATAAAAAGTATTAAATTCGAAGAATGAAAAGAATCTTACTCCCTTTTTATTCTTCGAATTTCTTATGGATAATTATTTTATCCTTTTTAGTATACTCTTGTGTTAATAATGATGATACTAAATTAATCGATTTAAAAAAACTAGACCTTGCCTATAACTATCAACAAAAAGCTGATAGCCTTTATCTATTAAATCAATTAGACGATGCTTTTAATTCTTTTTTACAAGCTAATTTTTACTTTAAAGACACTGATAATACAGATTATATTAGTTACAATAATCTTAGAAT
Source organism: Myroides sp. C4067 (assembly GCF_038039665.1). Lineage (NCBI taxonomy): Bacteria > Pseudomonadati > Bacteroidota > Flavobacteriia > Flavobacteriales > Flavobacteriaceae > Myroides > Myroides sp. C4067. Next base: position 235,574 of record NZ_JBBPHJ010000005.1, on the reverse strand, counting down.
TGCTACAATATACTTGACTATTGGTGATCCTAATACTGCTCAAGAAATTTTAACAAAAGAGATTATACAAATTGATAAAAAAGATAAATCTTTTATTGTTTTTTTATACTCTGCCTTAGGTGTATGTTACTCAGAATTAAATGACTATGAATTTTCCAATAAATATGCTTATAATTCTCTTAAACTCCCAAACCTCTCAATTGAAACCAAAGCTATAATAAACAACAATATAGCTTCTAATTATATTAGTTTAAATGAATACACTAAAGCAATTGATATTTTACAAAGCATTCTTTCTTCTAATGTCTTTAAAGAAATGCCCTTAGAGCAAGCACGAGTACTTAATAACCTAGGTAAAGCCCTTTACTTACTGAATAAATCACAAGGTTTAAAAGAACTTGAAGAGGCTTTAAGTATAAGACTTAATCATGTCAATCAAGAGGATCTCTTTAGAAGTTATATCAATCTAGCGGAATATTATACTTTAAACAGCCATAAGAAAACAGCTCAAAACTATGCGCTAAAAGCGTATCAAACTGCTGTAAATTATAAAAACAAAAAAGACAAACTACAAGCTCTTGAATACCTCATCAAGTCTAGTGCAGACAGTCCCTCTAAGTATTATGCAGATTATATAGACCTTTCTAAAGAAATCGCTACGGAGACTCAACAAGCGAAGAATCAATTCGCTAAAATACGTTATGACTTTGAACAACATGAACAAGAGAACATTAAGCTAAAACTTGATTTACAACACAGTGAACTAGTATCTGCTAGAAGTAAAAATGCTCTTTATGTGAGTCTTCTTTGTTTATTGGCAGGTGGAGTGATTACATCTTTTATTTACAGAAGAATAAAACATCGTCATAGAATAGATAAAATTCAACAGTCTTACTTAACAGAAACTAAAATTGCTAAAAAGATACACGACGAATTAGCGAATGATGTATTCAATGCATTAACGTATACACAGAACTTTAACCTTGAAACTCCAGAAACAAAGAATCATTTACTATCTGATCTGGAGTCTATCTATAAAAAAGCAAGAAATATTTCTCTGCAACATAGCTCTATTGCAACGGATGAAACTTTTGTTACGCATTTGACTAATTTATTCAATGAATACACTACTGCTAACTGCCAGATTATCATCTCAGGGCTTGACAACTTTGATTTTTCTCTACTTGATAAGAATCAAAAGATAACCATCTATCGAGTAATACAAGAATTATTAGTCAATATGAGGAAACATAGTATGGCTACTATAGTAGTGTTCAAATTCAGTGAAGATAAAAAATACTTTAAAATATTCTATTCTGATAACGGCGTAGGAATCATACAGGAGGATATTAAATCAAAAAATGGGCTTTCAAATGTGGAAAACCGTATTACTAATATTGGAGGAACATTTATATTTGATTCAACTAATAAACTGGGTGTAAAGTATAATATCCAATTACCGAAAAAAAATTATGTTTAAAAAGATATTAGTTGTCGAGGATTATGATAGTATCAATATTGGTATTGTACAAGCCCTAAGTGACAACATTCCGCAGGTCGAAGTATACAGTACTAAATACTGTGACGATGCTTGGCTAAAAATTCAAGGTGCTAAGAACAATAACTCACCGTTTGATTTAATTATCTCTGACTTGTCTTTTCAAGAAGACTATAGAGAAACTAAACTAAAGGGAGGAGCAGACTTAATCAAATTAATACGTGAACAAGATGACAATCTTAAAATCATTGTCTATTCTATAGAAAACAGATTTATAGAAGTAAGTGAATTAATAGATGATTTAAAAGTCAATGCTTATATCAGCAAAGGGAGAAATAGTATTAAAGAACTACTAGCGGCTATCACCTATATCCAACAAGAGGAAAAACCTTATCTATCACCAGATATCAAGGATGTAAAAGATAATCCTGTCACACTAGTACTTCAAGAGGAAGATTTAACTATTCTCCGTCTACTAGCAGAAGGGTACTCTCAAAGTGAAATGAGTCATAAGTTTAAAGAAGATAACCTATCAATAGCAAGTACAAGTAGTATCGAAAAGAGAATAAGCCGTTTAAGAGTTTCTTTTAATGCTAAAAACACAACACACCTTATTGGTATTGTAAAAGATATGGGAATCATTTAAACCCAGATTCCCCTCCATTAGCCAAATACTACAGTAAACTCTAATACTCATCTATCTTTTTGACATAAATATTCACTAAATGAGGTTTTCCGTAAAACACTGTCATTTATAGCCAGTACTTTTACCTTCCATAAATCATGCTGTATTATGCAAAAATATGTTTATCTACTAGTTATCTCTTTCTTTCTTCTTTTTTCTGGTTGTAATGAAGGGCGATATACAGTAATGGAGCCTACAGAAGAAGATAAAGCTTACCAAGTAGAAATAGACTCTATACTGACTATTTACAGTCAACATGCTTCTATCTACTCAGAAATATATCCAAAAGCGTTATATGGTAATAAAGAGGCCTTAAAAAGATACTCTGATCTCATGTTAGATATTAATGTATTAGATAATAAATTAAATCTATTAATTAATCAGAACAGAATAACATCCAACCAACTTAAGAAATATATGAAATTGAGAAAACAATTTACTCAATAAAAAAAAGCAGGAAGGTCTTTCCTGCTTTTTTATTATGATGCAACTTCTAATCGTTGCAATAAGTTTTTATTTAATGCCTGAGCCGTGTAGTCTTTATCTACATTTAACTCTTTTACTCCATCTTGGCTAGGTAACTCGTACATAGCGTCTGTTAGAATAGCCTCACATAACGATCTCAATCCTCTAGCACCTAACTTATACTCTAGTGCTTTATCCACAATATAATCTAATGCCTCATCAGTAATAGAGAACTTAATACCATCCATTTCGAATAGCTTTTCATATTGTTTTATTAGAGCATTTTTAGGTTCCGTAAGAATTGCACGCAATGTCGTCTTATCTAATGGATCCATATGCGTTAATACAGGTAGCCTTCCAATAATCTCAGGGATTAATCCATAGTCCTTAATATCCTTTGGAATAATATACTGCATTAGGTTAGTACGATCTACTTGATCTCCTTCTACTGTAGACTTATATCCTACAGCTTGCATATTTAATCGTTTAGAAATAAGTCTTTCAATTCCGTCAAAAGCTCCTCCTGCTACGAAAAGAATATTCTTTGTGTTTACTTCAATAAACTTCTGATCTGGATGCTTTCTTCCTCCTTTAGGTGGTACATTTACTATACTTCCTTCTAGAAGCTTTAATAAAGCCTGCTGAACTCCTTCTCCTGATACATCACGTGTTATAGATGGGTTATCACTCTTACGCGCGATTTTATCTATCTCATCTATAAAGATGATACCACGTTCTGCTTTTTCTACATCGTAATCTGCAGCTTGTAAAAGTTTAGTAAGAATACCTTCTACGTCTTCTCCTACATAACCAGCCTCTGTTAATACTGTCGCATCTACAATAGCTAATGGTACGTTCAACATTCTAGCAATTGTTTTTGCTACTAATGTTTTACCTGTACCTGTCTGTCCCACCATCAAGATATTACTCTTTTCGATTTCGATATCTTGATCATCGCCATTCATTTCTTGTAGAAGACGTTTATAGTGATTATAAACAGCTACAGACATTACTTTCTTAGTTTGATCTTGTCCTATGACATACTCATCTAAGAACGCTCTTATTTCCATTGGTTTCTTAAGTAATAAATCACTTGACAAATCACTTAAATGTTTTGACTGTTGTTCTTCTAATACTATACCATAAGCTTGCTCTACACAACGGTCACAAATATGAGCATCTATACCAGCAATTAGAATATTTGTATCAGATTTAGCACGCCCACAGAATGAACATGACATTTCTTCTTTAGCCATAAATTATTTTCTAATTAAAACCTCATCAATCATTCCATATTCTTTAGCCTCTTGTGCAATCATCCAGTAGTCACGATCACTATCATGATGTACTTTCTCCATAGATTGTCCAGAGTGCTTAGAGATGATTTCGTATAATTCATCTTTTAATTTTAATATCTCACGAGCTGTAATTTCGATATCAGAAGCTTGTCCTTGTGCTCCTCCTAATGGTTGGTGAATCATCACTCGTGAATGTGGTAATGCAGAACGTTTTCCTGCAGCTCCAGCACATAATAACACAGCTCCCATTGATGCTGCCATACCTGTACAAATCGTTGCTACATCAGGTTTGATTAACTGCATTGTATCATAGATACCTAATCCAGCATAAACACCTCCTCCAGGAGAGTTCACATAGATACTAATGTCTTTCTCGTTATCTACACTTTCTAAGAATAATAACTGCGCCTGTATAATATTCGCTACATAATCATCAATAGCTGTTCCCATAAAGATGATTCTATCCATCATTAAACGTGAGAACACATCCATAGAAGCAACGTTCATCTGTCTTTCTTCTATAATGTAAGGAGTCATACTACTAACGATTTTATCGTAATACATACTATTTATTCCTTGGTGCTTTGTAGCAAATTTTTGAAACTCTTTACCAAAATCCATATTCTTCTTCAATTTATTTTAAATACTATATAAAAAAATAAGCGCCTCTCTTTAACAGAAAGACGCTCAAATATACTTATTTTTTTCCGGATATTATTCTCCGTACATTTCCTTAACGAAATCTTTGTAAGATACTTCTTTTACTTCAGCTTTTACTTTATCGTTAAATAAAGCTAATACTTTTTCATTCATTACTTGCTCAGAAATACGTCTAACTTCATCTTGGTTAGTCATTACTCTAGCAACAATATCTTCAACTACTTTAGCTTCAGGATCCATTTGTCCAAACTGAGCCATTTGATCTTTAATCAACTTAGTAGTATATTCTTTAATTTCTTCGAAGTTTAATTGTAAGTCATATTGAGACATTACTTTTCCTTCTACTAATTGGTAACGTAAACCTTTTTCTGATTTTGTGTACTCAGCAGCAGCTTCTTCAGCAGTCATTGGAGTCTCACCTGCATCCATTAACCATTTAGTTAAGAAAGCAGCTGGTAATTCAAATGAAGTATTCTCTAATAAATGTTCGTAAACATCGTTTAAGAATTTTTGATCTGCTTGACTAGCAAATTGCTTTTCAGCATCTTCTTTGATTTTTTCTTTTAATTGCTCAACAGAAGTAACAACTCCTTCTCCAAACAATTTATCGAATAACTCTTGGTTTAATTCAGCTTTCTCTGTTTCATTGATTTCGTTGATAGTAAATATTACATCAATTTCTAATCCGTGAACTTTATCGTGATCAACAGCTAAAACTTCCATTAATTTATGGTCATCTTCGAATAAACCTTTAGTACTTACAGTAACTTGGTCACCTACTTTTTTACCAATAAATTTCTTTTGGTTTGTTTTAGTTCTGATATCGCTTACAGCGATTTTAACTTCATTATTGATTCCCTCTTCTTCGTTAGCGAAAGTACCTACCATTTCTGATGTTTCTTCTACTACCTCTTTAGAGATCATTTTTCCGTATTGTTTTTGAATAAACTCAACTTGCTCGTCAAGCATAGCATCATCAGCTACAACTTTGAACTTCTTGATTTTATTTTTACCTTCTAAGTCTAAAGAAAACTCAGGAGCTAATCCTAATTCAAAATCAAATTTTAATACATCTGCATCCCAGTTAATATCATTAGCTACTGGTAATGGATTTCCTAAAATATCTAATTTTTCTTCTACAAGATAGTTACTTAATTTTTCTTGCAAAATTTTGTTTACTTCTTCGAACAATACAGCTTTACCATATTGTTTTACGATTAAACTCATTGGAACTGCACCTTTTCTAAATCCAGGAACGTTTGCGTTCTTTTTGTAGTTAGATAAAACGTTATCTACATTACCTTGGTAATCTTCTTTTGCAAGCTCAATAGTTACGATTGCATTAAGAGCATCTACATTATTTCTTGTAATATTCATTTTTGATGTATTTACATATAAAATTGGGTTGCAAAAATATATTATTTTTACAACCCAAACAACTTTTTAAGTAATTGTATTTCAACTATTAATTTTTTTATCCTCTTCTAGGCTCATCTTTTTGTAAAAACCCATTTACTACAGATTGACAAAATGTCAAGACAACACTAAATAGTAATGCAGTCCAAAATCCACTTACCGTAAATCCATTGACAAAATAGGCTGCTAACTGTATGATAACTGCGTTAATTACAAGTAAGAACAATCCCATAGTAACAATAGTCGCAGGTAATGTCATAAACACTAAAATAGGTCTTAAAAACATATTTAATATCCCTAGCGCTACTGCCACCCATAGTCCAGTAGTAAAACTCTCTACAAAAACTCCTGGTAAAATATTTGCTAATAAAACAACTAAACCAGTAGTAATTAATAATCTAATGATAAATCCCATATTTAATTTTTTGTTTAAAATTAAAAAGAATTTTACTTATTACCAACCATTAATGTTGGCCCAGGGTATACAGCAGGATTAACTAATGGTATACTAGCCTTATAATGTTTATTAATAGATCTTAAAATCTCTGAAGCTATAAATGCATATCCTCTTCCATTTAAATGTACTCCATCTAATGAAAACATAACGGTATTTAAATTCCCCATTCCTTGGAAATAATTAGCTGTATAGATTTGACCATCTTCTACTCTAAGTCCAGAAACTGCTTTATTTAAGATATCATTCATATCAGCTACAGCTAATCCTTTACTAGTAGCTGTTGCTTTAATAATACTATTAAATTGAACTGTAGCTTCTTTGATATTTGCTTGTTCTGTAGGGTTAAGTACAAAAGAATCACTGATAGGGAAACTAACTCCTTTTTTCAGCATAGCATCCATTGTAGGATTTCCTGTTGATTGAGGTAATGAAGCTCCAATCTGTGCCTTACTTGTTAACAGCATTAAGTCTTTTGCAGTAGCATGTCTAGCTTGTCCATAAGACATCGCGATAAACTTGATTTGCTCAGGTGTTAATTTTACAGGAAACAAACCTGCCCCTACTACTTGTGTTAACCCTCCTTCTAATAAAGCAGACATATCTGCCAAAGTTTTATCTTGAATCAAAAGTGGGTTAGCTGAAGTTTTAGATATCAACTGAAGTCTATCCCCTTGACCTCCTTTTGCTAAAATTTGCTTTAATAATCCTATTAGACTATTTAGTTGATCTATATTCCCTTCACCGATAAGTTTAGGAGATAATGGATTATAAGGTACTGTAGTGAAAAATGGAATAGCGGTCACATCAGGAATAGTAGCTACTATACCTTTTGCACCTTCAGAAGTTAGTGTATTTGTAATTTGCTCGTATACTTGCTTAAACACTCCTGCATGAGTAATATCATTTGAACCATACATAGCAGGATTAGTTCCCCCTGCTTTATTTTGATCCACACCTTCTCCTCCTGAAGTAGCATATGCTAATACATCATTAGCTCCAATCCAGTTCGTAAAGAATGTCGGTTTTAGGCTCATCGCATCACCTAATACTGTCGCATTATCAGCTGTAGCCGTACGTACAAAGTATGGGTTAGCGGTAGCAGGAGTAGTTAATAACCCTGATGGATTACCATAACCAGGCGCTATTAAATGGAAAGTCTTAGCACCAGGTACACCAGCATTGTGATATGCTTTTTTCTGTTGCTTAGTTGCTTCTATAGTTACTGCTCTATCAATATTCTGAGGCCCTATAGCTTGTCCATCTGCTCCAGGCATCATATTAACAATCATTCTTGTTGGAAAGCCCGGATTCGCTTGCCCTGCAAATAATAAACCTCCGACATCATTCATATCATCTTCAAATGATGGTTGAGTAAACTCGCCACCACCAACTATTTTAAATTGGGTTGCTAATATATTTGGAAATGAGTTCTTCTGTCCTGATTTGAAAACAGTACCGTCCATAAATCCAGCAGTAAGAGAGTTTCCAACAGCTACATACGAACTAAAGTCAGCTTCTCCTGCATAATATGTTCCTCCATCTATTTCATCTTTGATAGAAGGCTCACATGATGCTAATAAAGCAATGGCAGGTAATAATAATAAATATCTTTTTTTCATGATTTCTTTTTAATTAAATTAAAAACTATAGCTCACACCAAGGCCTCCACTAATCACAGAAGACTTATAAGTTCCTCCAAAAGACACATTCTGACCATCTTCCATAAAATAATCATAAGAACTATTTGTATCACTAAAGTGTAAATAAGTCAATGACATATCGATTGCTATACCATTCTTGAATTTATAACTAAACCCTCCTGTATATGCACGAGAATCATTACGTGGTGTTTCTGGAGCAAAGTATCCCTCTTGTACAGGACTTTCGTCATAATACCAACCAGCTCTAAGTGTTAACTGATCATTCATTGTATACTGTAATCCTAAACGATATGTACTTGAATCTTTATAATTACGAGGATTTACAGATGTTCCAATTGCAGGGTTGTCTACGAACTCAATCTCTAATGCTTTATATGCATTCCAGAATGTTCTATTATAATCAAAAGCAAATAACCACTTATTCCAAGTATAAGACGCTCCTACTGCCAATTCTGCTGGCAAAGGCATTTCTGCTTTAATTTTACCGTTTTTAAACAATCCTTGACCATATCCTGGTACATCATAGAATTTTGACTTACCGCTCTTTTCATCCATGACAATTTTAGAACGATAGTTTAATCCTAATCTTAGATGATCATCTACATTCACCATATATCCAGCTGTCCATCCCCAAGCAGTAACGTTTTTAGCTTCTACTGTTACATTCGTTCTATTTCCTTGCTCATCAGTCATGCTACGAGACAAGTTTTTATTAAATGTCACTCCACCATTTACGAAAATAGGTCCCCCTCCAAAACTGAAGTGTTTACTAACTTTAATAGCTACAGTTGGTTGAAAATAGATTGCTTTTAAATCAATATTATTAACTAAGTGTGAACCTTGCCAATCTTTATCCCATTCTACTTTACTACCGTATGGCGAATAGATAGCTAGACCAACTGTCATCCAATCAGTAGCCTTATAAGTACCATATGCATAGAATGGTGTTCCTGGATTACGAGTTTCATTCTCCCATCCATAAGTTTTATTCTGAAATTTAGTATCAGCGACTAAAACACTAACACCTCCTGAAAAATTAAACTTATCTTCCAAATAAACAGATGCAGCAGGGTTAAAGAATAAAGATTCCGCACCACTACTTATGACTGCTACTCCCGTATGTCCCATTGCAAGTTGTTTATTTCCTTGCATTGCAACTCTATATCCTCCAGCAAAGGCTGAAGTCGATATCAAAGTAAGTAGAGACAGTGATAATATTTTTCTTATCATAATTAACTGTTATTTATAATTCGTTTATTTCAAATATATACAGTTCTATTAGTTTTACAAATATTTAAGCCTATTTTTAACATTCATATTTTTACTTTTTAATTATTATTAAAAAGCAACTCAAATAAACTCATTTTAATACAATACAATTAACAAATTAAAAGAATTATGCATGTATACATTAACAGCACATATATTTAAAAATCAACAACATCTTGCATTTTTACTAAACCACTGATTATCTAACAACAAAAACAGTCAATAAAAAAGAGATATACACTCGGTATATCTCTTTTTACAATATTTCTTAATCTACATAGACTAAAAACTTCTATACTCCACTATCCCATTACTAGGAACAAATGTTTTAAGAATAGAGGTATCTGTATTACTAAAAAAGTAATTAGTTCCTTTACTTTCTCGTGTTGTAAGTAAGTCTAATTCTTCAAGTATTTTTTTCGTTTGTTTAGCAACTGCTTTACCAGAATCTATAATCTTTATTTCTTTAGGAATAATAGTTTCTATAATAGGAATTAGATAAGGATAATGTGTACAACCTAAAACTAGAGTATCTATTCCTTTCTCTACCATTGGTTCTAAATAAGAACGAAGTAAATCCTTCATCTCTTGAGAATGAATTCCTCCATTTTCTATCAAATTAACTAGATTATAACCTATTTGCTCAATGATCTCTATATCAGGATACATCTTAACCTTAGAAGTAAAGAAGTCACTTGTAATTGTTCCTTTAGTAGCCAATATACCTATTTTAGAAGTCTTCGTTAAGATAGTAGCTGGTTTTATAGCAGGCTCAATTCCTATAATAGGAATATGACATCTAGCTCTCATCTCGCTTATTGCATTGGTCGTTGCCGTATTACATGCTACTACTACAATCTTACAATTAAGAGAGACTAAATACTCAACATTTTTAAGAGATAAATCTATTATTTCTTGTTTTGTTTTGATTCCATAAGGAGCATAAAGCTGATCACCTATAAAGATGGTGTCTTCGTTTGGCATTAAGAGATTAATCTCTTGCCAGATAGTTGTTCCTCCTATTCCAGAGTCAAATAAACCTATAGGGTTGTTCTTAGTCATATACAAATATAAAAAAAACCACTCTTTAACAAGAGCGGTTTTGATTATGATTATCTAATTAAACTAAAATTAATTAGCTCCTAATTCTTTTTTTACATCAGCTAAAAGGTCTGCACCTCCTGCTAATAAAACTCCAGAACCATTAGAAGAATCTAATACATAGTCAAACCCTTTAGATTTTCCTACTTTCTGGATAGCTGCTAAAGCTTTTTCTACGATAGGTTGAGTTAACTCTAACTCTTTCTTACCGTAATCTTGTTGAGCTGTTGTTTGGAATTGTTGAATTCTTTGTTGTAATTCATCGATTTCTTTAGCTCTTTCTTCATTTTTAGCATCTCCTGCAGTAGCAGCTTCTGCTTGGTATTGTTGAATCTTAGTTTGGTAAGTAGACATCATTGTAGAAATTTCTTTCTCGTATCCTTCACCTATTTTCTTTAATTCAGCATTAGCATTTTTCATCGCTGGTAATTCTGTCATTAAAGCTCTTACGTCGATATGTGCTACTTTAGATTGAGCCATTACCGCTGTAGTACTAACTCCGAAAAACATTGTAGCTGCAATTAATAAAGATTTCATTTTTCTCATCTTTCTCGATTTTTGATTTATATTTTATTGTTATTCTACTTTTTATTAGCTTCTTCAGCTTTCTTTCTCGCCTCTTCTTGCTTTTGCAAGATTAATAGCTTTCGCTCCTCTTGTTCCTTTAGAATACGCTGTCTTCGCTCTTCTTGCTTACGTAGAGACTCATCTATCAACTCTTGTCGCCTTTTCAACGCTTCTTCTTGCTTACGCTTTTGTTCTGCTTCTCTTTTTTCTTGAGCTATTCTGCGTTCCTCTTGTAATTTTTCTATATCCACAGAAGATTTTTTCGACTGTTGATCTAAAGCTTGTTGTTTTCTTCTCTCTAACTCCTCTTGTATCAGTCTATCTCTTTCTGCTTTACGTCTATCTGACTCAGCTTGTTGCTCCTCCATCATTTTTAGACGCTCTTGAGTTGCCTGCTCTCTGTTCTTCTCATTTTGAAGACGTTTATCCTCTGCTTGCTGTTGACGCTCTTGAATCAACTTCTTCTGAGCTTCGATCTTATCCGCTTTTTCTTGTTTCAGCTTCTCTTGCTTCTCTATCTGCTGTTTGATTTGTTCCTCTTTTCTTCTCTTAAGTTCTTGCTCTTTCTGATAGTTAACATCGTTTGCTAGCTCTTCTTTTCTCTTCTTCTCTTCAATTCGCATGATACGTTCAGCTTCTTCTTTACGTCTCTGTTGCTCTTCACGTCTACTCTGCCTTAGAGACATTGCATCCTCTTTCTGTTCTTCTTCTTCGACAGCTTGTGCTTCTGATTTAGTCATACCTTGCTTTCTACGGGCAGTAGCTAGTCTACGTAAAACTAAGTCGCTAATATCGTGTTTTTTTGTAGCAATCACCATAGTAGCTTCAGAATTTTTATCTAAAACGTAATCAAATTTACGAGCTTCAGCAATATCTTCCACTACAGCAAAAACTTGATCTTGTATTGGTTTGGCCAACATGATCTTTTGTGTAATCAGATCACCTGACGTTCCAAATCTTTTTTGTTGATATTGAAAAAGCTCTTCCTCTAATATTGATATCTCTTCTTCTTTCTCTTCTATCAAATCTCTAGTTAAAAGAATTCGTTCAGCAGCTAAATTATCTTTTAGCTTTTTGATTTCAGCCTTTTTTTTATCAACATCTCCTTTCCACGTATTCGCTCTCTCATCTAATTGGGTAGTAGCCTGTAGGTACTCAGGTGTCTGACTTAAGATATACTCCATATCGATATAGGCTACACGAGCGCTACCACCTTGAGCCACTACTGATACTATTCCAAAAACACTAAATAATAAAGTTAAATACGTTTTCATTCTAAATCAAGTTTTATGATGTAACTAGTACATTAAAACGATTGCCCAAGAATAAAGTGTGTTTGGAATCCACTCTTCTGAGTAGTACCTGGTACAGAATCGAATCCGTATCCAAAGTCAATACCTAACAATCCGAACATTGGCATGAACACACGAACACCAAAACCAGCAGAACGTTTTAATTCAAACGGACTATAGTCTTTAAACGATGCAAATGAGTTCCCTGCTTCTGCGAAAGTCAACACATAAACTGATGCACTTGGCTTTAATGTAATAGGGTAACGTAATTCTAACGAAAATTTATTATAAATAGTACCTCCGATTTGTTCTCCTCTATCATTATATGGAGTTAATGTCTGATTTTGGTATCCTCTTAACTGAATTACCTCACGACCATCTAATGAATAATTTGCTAGTCCGTCACCACCTACATAGAATCTTTCAAACGGAACTACTCCTCTATTATTGTTATAAGCTCCCATATATCCAAATTCTCCTAGTGCACGAACTACTAATTTATCATAGATAGTTGTATACCAATCTCCTTTGAATTTTAATTTATAGTATTCTAACCAATTAAATTTCTTTTGGTCTACTTTAGCCACATCTGCTGTAGCATCTTCCCAATTATTAACTGGTCTATAGCTAGAATCTAAATAAGTTCCTACAGGGATAGTCGCTCCAGTTACTGGATCTATCGCTCCTGCTTTTGCTCTTAATTTATATTCTTGTTGATCACCAAGATTTTTATAATCCACATTGTTAAACAACGAATATGGAGCAGTAAACTTACCACTAACACTAAAGAATGAACCAAACGTTGGGAAAATCGGGTCATTACCACGATTATCACGTCTTAATTCAATCTGATAAGCTAAGTTACGAGAGTCTCCATCTCCGAATGTAAATAATCCTGTATTATAATTTTTCATATTATAATATTGAAAACTCAAAGTATGAGATAATACAAAGTTATCATCTGGCACACTTAATTGTTTAGCAATACCAAATTGCAATGTTGTAATATCAAATCCTCTACTTCTATCTGTACGACGATTCACATAATCATAAAGATTCTGTGTACTATATGCTACTGTACCAAAGAAGTTAATAGGCTTACGTCCTCCGAACCATGGCTCAGAGAAACTTATACTATAGGTTTGATAGTAAGTACTTCCTTGTAGACGTAGTGATAAAGATTGTCCATCTCCCATTGGGAAAGGCTTATAAGACTTCTTATTAAATATATTTCTCAACGAGAAGTTATTAAATGACAGCCCTAATGTACCGATGAATCCTCCTCCACCGTATCCTCCTTGTAACTCAACCTGGCTTGATCCTTTTTCAGTTACTTGCCAGTCGATATCAACTGTTCCTGAATTCGGATCAGCATTTTTCACATCTGGAATAATAGCTTGTGCATCAAAAATATTTAACCCTCCTAATCGTCGGATTGTTTCCATCACTAAAGATTTACTCCATATCTCACCTGGACGAGTTCTTATATCTCTATGAACTACGTGATCATGTGTATTATCATTACCAGAAACTGTAATATTATTAAACCTTGCGATAGGTCCTTCCACGATTCTTACCTCGAAATCGATTGTATCATTAGCTGTTCTAACCTCAACTGGGTTCACATTAGAGAATAAATATCCATTATTCTGATACACATTTGATATATAATACCCATCAGGATCAGTCTTATCATCTATACGTTTATCCAGTAAGACTCCATTATAAACATCACCTTTTTCGATACCCAATACTTGCTTTAATTGGCTATTTGTATAAACAGTATTACCAATAAAACGAATATCACCGAAGTAATACTTATTCCCCTCAGTAACATCAATGTTTATACTTATTCTATTGGTTTCAGGATTATAACTTGTTGTATCAGCAATTATACGAGCATCTCTATAACCATTCTCTTTATATTTACTAACAAGCTTATCTAAATCCTCTTCATATTTAGCTTTGATAAACTTAGAAGGTTTGAAAATACGCAATGGATTGAAAGGACTACGTTGCTTAGTCTCCTTCATTGCTTTTTTCAATTTCTTATCACTTAATTGCGTATTACCACTAAAAGCTATCTCTTCTATACGAACTTTCTTCCCCTTATCTATTCCAACTAATAGTTCTACTGTTCGGCCTGTCGAGTCAGCTGGAATAGTATTTAACGTTACTTTTGTATTATAATAACCATCTTTCTTATACTTATTTAGTAAGAAATACTTAGTAGTAGACAGAAAGTTATCATTAACAATTTTACCCCTATTCAGTTTTGCTTCTTTGATAAGAGCTTCAGACTTTGCCTTTTTAAAACCTTTAATCTTTACACTTTTTAAACGAGGCAGCTCATTTAAAGTTAGTTCTAGATTAATAGTGTCATTTACAACAGATGTTTCGTAGAAGTTAATATCAGTAAATGAACCAACCTTCCATAACTTTGTAAGAGCATGCGAAAGCTCTTCTCCAGGCACAGCTATTTTTTGGCCTTTAGAAAGCCCTGTAAAAGTAACTATCGTTTGTGGGTTTAAGCTATATTTTCCTGTCACTGTTATATCTCCTAAGGTATAGATTTTAGGAGCTTCAAAAGAAGGGGCTTTTATACTGTCCTGTGCATGCACATGAGAGTATACTAGACCAGCAATAAACAGTGCAAAAAGAGATGTACCTTTTTGAAACATTAGATTCGTTTTTTATTTTATTTGTTCACTTGTTTTTCCAAACCTTCTTTCTCTATTCTGATAAGTAAGAAGGGCTTTATAAAGTTCCTCTTCCGTAAAGTCCGGCCAGAGTACCTCTGTAAAATAAAGCTCAGAATAAGCGATTTGCCATAACAAAAAGTTACTTATTCGTTGCTCTCCACTTGTTCTAACTAATAGGTCAACATCAGGTAGATCACTCGTGTAAAGATGATTATTTATAACTGATTCATCTATATCAGCCTCCGAAATTAAGTTATTTTTAACTTTAAATGAAATTTCTTTTACAGCTTTTATTAGTTCAGCTCTAGAACCATAGCTCAACGCTAATGTTAAAGTCATTTGAGTATTGTCTTTAGTCTGATCCAATACGTCTCTTAATTGAGCTTGTACTTTTTCTGGCAATAAAGATAAATCACCAACAGCATTAAGTTTAATATTATTTTTCGTAAAAGTAGGGAGTTCCTTTTTTAGTGACTTCACTAATAATTTCATTAACATATCTACTTCCAATTTGGGACGATTCCAATTCTCAGTAGAAAACGCATATAAAGTTAAATGCTTAATTCCTAACGTAACGCATGTACTAATAGTAGTACGCACGGACTTAACACCATTCTCATGGCCTAGCGTTCTTAGAAATCCTTTTTGTTTTGCCCATCTACCGTTACCATCCATAATGATGGCTAAGTGATTAGGTAAGTTGTCTGTGTTAATCTGTTCTTTCAAATTCATTTAATCTGCACAATAACATGGGTTATTTCCAAAAGTATAACTTATCGATATACCTGAGTAAAAAAACCAATCATTTCCGTTTTTACCAAAACCATAAGACTTTTTATTTGCTTCTGTAGGACTACTTCCATCTAAATTATTAGTGAAAGTATAATGTGCAGCTACTTCAGCATTCAGATTTATCTTAGGCGTAAGTCTTAATTTTAACCCACCCGCAAAAGGTATAGTCATTGAATTTTTCTTACCTCCTTTTACTAAATCTACACTTGTCGACTCAAATCCTTCTACAGGTGTACTTGGTCTAAAGTAAATATCGTTATATCTTATACCTGATACGCCAACAAAAAGGTATGGTGTAAAACCAAAATTCTCTTGGTGTAAATCGAATTCAAAAAAATTAAATTCAATACCTACCGACAATTGTTGAACAGTATTTGTAAAACTATATCCTCTTTCTTTTCGGCTTCCCATATCAGATTTAGCATCATCTCCTCCTATTTTATGGTGAGAATAACTAACTCTAAAAGAGTGCCTAGGGCTTCTATTCCAACGATAAAAAACATTGTACCCCATATCCTTTGGTGCTATATATTGAGTAGAACCAATATCTCCTACATAATTAGAACCACCAAGCCCTACACCGAATTCGTGAATCTGAGCTTTAGCTATAACTGTTGTAAGTAGCAGTAATAGAGATATAAGAATTTTATTCATTCTGTTAAAATAATTTACAAATATAGTAATATAGACCTTTCAAAATCTATTTTTTTCTCACGGATTGCCCAAATGAGGTTAAGCTATTTTGTTCTAAACGTAGAAAACCCTTAAAAAGTATATAGTTTGTTGACTTTTTTAATTTCTCTTATCCTCTCCCCACAGTAATTTATTTCTCAATGTCTTAATAAAACTTTGAGTAGGAAACTCCACTAAATCTACTGTGAAAGGAGCTTTAGTAATAATTAATTCTGTATCGTTGTCCACAGCTTTTGTAGTCGTGTCAAGTGACACTAAGAACTGTTTCTCTCTAGAACTTACTTTTAACTTAATTGTTAAATTATCTCGGATAACCAACGGTCTCACATTTAAATTATGCGGTGCCAACGGAGTTAACACAAAACATCCCGTCTCAGGTTCTATTATCGGCCCTCCACAGCTTAATGAATAACCAGTAGACCCTGAAGGTGTAGATATAATCAATCCATCTGCCCAATAAGTAGCTAAAAACTCATCATCTAAATAAGTTTCTACTGTAATCATAGAGGTTGTATTCTTTCTTGATACAGTCACCTCGTTTAAAGCATACTGAATATCAAAAGCATTATTTTCTTGAGGTAAACAATTTAAGCTCAACAAAGATCTTTTTGATCTCTTAAACTTATTTTCAAACAACAAAGGAATATGCTCCTCTAAATTATCGTGTTGTACATTAGCTAAAAAACCTAACCTTCCTGCATTAATTCCCACAATCGGGATATCCGTATTTTTAATAAAATTAGCGGCGCGCAGCATTGTCCCATCACCTCCCACGCTAATAAAAAAATCCACTTCACTAGTCAATGGATTATTCGTTCCAAACGTTTGGTATTCTTTATCAAGAATATCTTGTTCATTCAATAGACTGTAAAACTTTTCTTCAAATACGACCTCTGTGTTTTCGTATTTTTGAAATAAGTTAAATAACCTACGTACTATATTTTGTACTATAGGTTTGGCAGTCTGTCCATAAATCGCAAACTTCATATTATATGTTTAGATATTTATTAAGGTATTCTGTTCTTTCCTTTAGATCATTAATATGCGTATCTTCAGAAAGTGTACTGACTATCTCATAACCATAACGTCTTAAGTCATCTAAAATAACCTTTGTATTGACACTATTAGTTTTAACTAATAGTTGAGTATTATGATTGTTGTTAGACAATAGTAATAGACCTATCATTTTAGCATTGTTACCTTCTACTATTTGTGTTATTTCTGAGAAGCTGTAATCTAAATGTCCTTTTTCAATGACAAAAGTAGTACCCTTTTCATCAAAAAACATTGTTTTACTCCATTCATTTAACAAATATTCTTTAGAATATATTCCTTTTATTTTACCTTCTTCGTCTAATAGCGGAATAGTATTCGTATCACACTGACTAAACAAATCAAAAAAATCAAAAGGATTCAAATTCGAAGACTCTAAAAGGTAGAACTTATCTAAATCATACATAACATCCTGAATAGTGCTATCGAGATCAGCTGTATAAATATCCTCTGTATTGATATTGCCAATCCAGATTTCATCTTTATTCACCACAGGAAGATGAGAATAATTACTTTTTTCTAGATAAGGAAGTACATCTTTAATAAGCGTATTCAATTTACAGATAGGATAATCTGTGAGTAGAAAGAAGTCAGGAGATAACATAATTCAAGGTTATTATTTAGAAGTGCAAAATAATCAAAAATAAAACAATAGACGTTAATTATAGTTTGTATTTTTGTCTTTAAAACTTAATTTTATGACTAAGCTATCTGTTAATATCAACAAAATTGCTACTCTAAGAAACTCAAGAGGAGGAGATGTTCCTAATTTATTGCAAGTAGCCAAAGATGTACAAAAATTCGGAGCTCAAGGAGTAACTATACACCCTAGACCTGACGAAAGACATATTCGTTATCAAGATGCACGTGATTTAGTAGACGTAGTCTACACTGAATATAATATAGAAGGTAATCCTATGGATAACTTCTTAAACTTAGTATATGAGTGCAAACCTACCCAAGTAACATTAGTTCCCGATGCTGTAGATGCACTTACTTCTAATGCTGGATGGGATACCATTAAACACAAAGCATTCTTACAAGAAGTAATTCAAGAGTGTAAATCACGTAATATTCGTACTTCTATTTTCGTAGATCCAGTATTAGAAATGGTAGAAGGTGCTAAAGTTGTAGGTGCTGACCGCATTGAGTTATATACTGAAAACTTTGCTGCTGAATATGCAAAAGGAAATGAAAACGCTGTCATACCTTATACTCAAGCTGCTGAATTAGCAAACCAACTTGGATTAGGAATTAATGCAGGACACGATTTAAGTCTTGACAACATTGAATTCTTTAAAAACAATATTCCTAACCTACTAGAGGTTTCTATAGGTCATGCCTTAATATCTGAATCTCTTTACCTAGGATTAGAAAATGTAGTAAATATGTACATCAGAAAATTACAATAATGGCAGATATATTATACTCTAAAATAGAAGGCGAAGGTATCCCTTTAATTGTTATGCATGGATATATGGGAATGTCTGACAACTGGAATACTTTTGGTAAACAAATGGCAGAAGTAGGTTACGAAGTACACCTATTAGATCTTAGAAATCACGGTCGCAGTTTTCATTCTGACGATTGGTCTTATGATTTTATGGTAGAGGACATCGTTCGTTATATGGATTATCACGCTATATGTGATGCTATCATATTAGGACACTCTATGGGAGGAAAAGTAGCGATGAAGTTAGCCACTCGTTACCCAGCTAAAGTAGAAAAACTAATTGTAGCAGATATTTCACCGCGCAGCTACGCCCCACATCATCAGGATATATTAGCAGCGCTTAACGCTGTTGACTTCTCTACTAAACCAAGTCGAAAAGAAGTAGAAGAAACCATCGCTTCTCATATTCCCGAAATCGGTACACGACTTTTCTTATTAAAAAGTTTATACTGGGTAGAACCAGGACAACTAGGTTTCAGATTCAATCTGAATGCTTTTAATCAAAATGAAGATGTCGTAGGTGAAGGTGTAGAAGAAGGTGCTGAATACACAGGAGACACGTTATTCATTAGAGGGGGAAACTCTAAGTACATTCAAGAAAAGGATGAAGTACTTATCCAAGAACACTTCCCTAATGCAATCATCAAAACGATTCCAAATACAGGACATTGGTTACATGCAGAGAACCCTCAAATGTTCTTCGATATCGTTAAAGAGTTTCTAGGATAGACAAAAAAATATCACTTATAATAAAGGTCTAATACTTCGTCAGTATTAGACCTTTATTTATATGTAAAATGTAGTTCTCATTCGCCTTGTTCTCATTCGCCTTGTTCTCGTTACCGCGACTTTATGTATATTACCTACAACTTGTATATAATTGTACAAATTCTTAATTCTTAATTCTTAATTAATCATTTGTACCAACTAGAATACATCACATAATTATCTGCTATACGCTCTACCTCACCCCCAAAGTCTGACGCACTTATATCTTTTACCTTTTTAGCAGGCATACCAGCATATATAGAACCTGCCTCTACTACCGTATTCTGAGTGACAACAGCGCCAGCAGCAATTATTGTATTGCTGTGTACAACACAATTATCCATTACAATAGCTCCCATACCAATTAATACATTATCATGTATTGTACATCCATGCACCATAGCATTATGCCCTATAGAAACATTATTACCGATCACAGTCGGATGCTTTAAGTAGGTACAATGGACAATAGCCCCATCTTGTATATTCACCTTATCGCCTATCGTAATAGAATTCACATCACCGCGAATGACAGCATTGAACCATACACTACACTTCTCTCCGAATGTAACATCACCTACTATAGTGGCATTCTCTGCCACATAGCAGTCCTCAGGTATTTGAGGATATTTTCCTCTTATTTCTTTTATAATCATAATATATAGCAATAAAAAATCCCGATAAATATCGGGATTTTTTTATTATTTAATCTTTTGCAGTTGGACAATTACACTCTAAACTTGTACGTTTAGGAAATATATTAAACCCTACTGTAAACTGATGGAAAGCACCATCACCGAAAGTAAGATCTCCCATTAGTTTAGTATAAGAGTATGCAAAACTAACATTCTTATAGTTTCCTCCTAGCATTGGAGAGATATACTGATAACGTTGTGTTTTAGACTTCCCATTCTCGAAATAATCTGTTCCATTAAAGTTAGATCTAAAAGACGCTCCAGCCCAAATCTTACCAAAATCAAACTGTCTATAAACCTTCATATTAACATCTAGTGCAAAATCCTCACGCTCTTCAGTATACTGAGCTAATATAGATGGCTCATAGATCCAACCTGTTCCATATCTCGTATTTCCAAATGCATACCCTGCACCTAAAATATATTTTCTAAAGTTATTGCTCTCTGTATCCGAGTATAATTTACTAGAACTCGTTACCGCATTCTTCACTGTAAACATAGAGAAGAAATTCTGATAGTGATAAGCTGCACCAAAATCAACTGAGAAATAAGAATCTTTTAATTCTAGTCCTCCTGCTACATTAGGATCAAATCCTCCAAACTCACTCTCATCTAACTTCGTCTGAGCAAAACCTGCACTCAATCCAAATGACAATTGGTTTAAGTCATAACGTGACTCACTAAAGGTAATATGGTGAGCATACGTCGCTTTAAAACCAGTCTGTGAGTGATAACCATTCTTATCATTGAATCCGATAATTCCGATAGCTGATTGATCGGTTAGACGAGTACTGGCATTCATTGTCATAAGACGAGGAGCATCATCTACACCACTCCACTGTTGTCTTACAGTCAATCTAACATTCGTACTATTCTTAATACCTGCCATAGCAGGATGTAAAAGATAATAGTTATCTGCTAAATATTCAGAATTTACCGTTAGTCCTTCTTGTGCAAAACCAATTTGAGAAATCAATAATGCTATAGCTAAATAGCGCTTCTTTATTATATTCATAACTTAATTATCTTTTTAAAGAAAAGTGTCCTTTATAACTTACCTTACGTCCATTCATATCATTCGGAGCTTTAAAATCATTTACAAACTCCACAGTGAACCAATAATCTGTAGACGGCATCGGTTTTCCATTCCATGTTCCATCCCATCCCTCTGTATGTGGGCTTAACTGTTTTAACAATCTACCTGAACGATCATAGATATAAATACGAGCCTCATTGTGTCCTTTTAGACCTGGTATATTCCATGTATCATTATATCCATCTCCATTAGGAGTAAAATACTTAGGATAACCAAACACTGAGAATTTAACTGATGTAGAACATCCTGTTACTCTATTTCTTGCATAAGCAATATGTTCTCCGATTGGTATATTATAAAACTGACTTGAAGGTTGGAATGCACTATTATCAATAGCAAAATCATAACCATCTGTAATAGGACTTGTTCCTCCATCTAATACACCTAAGCGCACCATCGTCTCTCCTTTTTCATCAATCTCCATACTGTTCAGCATTCCTGTTGCATCTACTCCTTCCACTACCGCTACTGGTGGTGCTTTTACTGTCCATACTATCGTCTCTGTTGAACAAGACTGTACTCCAGGATAAGGAGAAGTAGCATAGCTTGCTATTGCTCTATAATTACCAGATTTATCTATCTTAATCGAAGTCTGGTTCCCACTTCCAGGTACTGTATTATACACTATCCACCCATTCTCTCGACTTACTTCATATTGCCATGTTATAACAATAGGTCTACCTTTTACATCCTTATTCTCCACACTTAATACGACAGGAGCTATTTCATTCGTCTCTGTATTAATACAAAGTTGTTGAGTGCTTTCTTTAGGGAAATAATCTATAGCTAATTCTACCCCAAGAGAAACTTTAAAAGAAGAGTAATTATCCGCCTTACAATCGAAACCTTCCGTCATGATCACTCTAGTATAAATCGGTCCTTTTACTTCTCCCATCTTAATAGGGTAAGCCGTTACTTTACTCTCAGGCATACGGTTTACATCAGCTTCTGCATCCTTTTCATTTTCATAATATACAGTTGTTATTTTATCTGTAGGATTTAAGTTTGGTGTATTTGTAATAGAAGTTTTCCCCATTACAGTCCCCTCATATCTTCTTAAATTCACAGTAGATTCTCCTGTATTATTTTCTACTTGACAGTAATGAAAAACTTGAGTTGACACTTCTGCTGTCTTTAAATTATCATATCCTAAAGAAGCGTAGAAAAAAGCAGTATTGAAATTCTTATCTTCTAAATTCGTTAAACGAGCCCATATCTTGCGAGTCTCATTTAACTTCACTGTTATCTCTACTCCTACTATTTTATTTGTATTCGCGATTGCGTCTTCCTCTGAATTAAAATATCCTATAGAATATTTTCCCTTAGGATCAAATCCTTCTGCTGCTTGTTCTTCATCTGTAGCTATGGTACGCCCATCAGCTATTACTTTTGTTTGACCATCTATAGTCAAACTGTATGAAGCAATCTTACTATCACAATAAGAAACATTCTGAAGAGGAGGAATAATTGGTTTATCTATTACTTTAAACACTACTTTCTGACTTGTTGATACAAGAGGATTAGCTGATTTAGCCAACTTATAAGAAATGCGTGCAGTAGCATCTGTCCCATGCGCTCCCTCATAAGGTTTAGAGATATCTATTGGATTCTCATTTCTCTGAGCATCATAAGCAGTCTTGTGAAAAGTAATCGTATAATAGTCTGGATTTTCACCAGTGCCTAATAAAGCAGGTATTGTCTTTTTCAAGTCGTAATTACCATATCTATTTGTATCGTCTTTTCTTGTCTCTACAGATTCTAATACTGGGTTAACGCCACTCACTTTTAACTTCTCTACAAAAAGCGTGAACTGACGTGTAGCAGTCTCTCCATCAAGAACGATCTTCGCTTCAATTAATTGGTTCTTATTTGTAGTAAACTTATTAATCTCAGCATCTGTTAGCTTAGTTTTACTAGTACCATCTACTTTGAAAAGCTCTGTATTAGAATTTCCGTAGTACAACTGGTTTTTATCCTCTAACAAAACAAATGTAGCATTACCTTCTTTATCAGCATTTTGATACTGATCAGGACGTCCTGTAACTCTATCATTTAATGTAGCTCCTTCTTCTGGCTTCACTTTAATTAAAAATGGGCTAACCGTTACTTTTGTAGCATCTACTACAGATTGCACTCTAAGAAACCTAGTCAATGGTGCTGTAGTAGGATTAAACTTATCCTCATAAAGAATTTCGCTTATTATTTTATTCGTATTGCGATTAGCTTCATCTTGAGTATTGTGAAAACTATAGATATATCCTTCAGGAACAATAGCATTTCCCTCAGCATCTACAACTAATCCAGTTGTTTTGTTTTTTATTGCCTCACCTAAGAATACTCTAAAATTCCCTGATGTGCTATTCTTTGGAAGAGCCTGTTCTATATCATGAGGTTTCCCAACTTTCACCTCAGGTTTTGGCTCATCTTGGTCATTATATACCTCAACTATCTCTCTATTACCTAGATATTCAAAAGGGTTTATACCTCCAGCTACAGCTCCTACTGACAGAACTCCTGAAAGTACAAATAATGAAAGCCACATTCTTTTGCCCATTTTATCGCTATATTAAATTGTTAGTGCTTACTAATGTTAATTAATTGTTTAAAAATCTTATCTTCGTGACGCTTAGCATTTTTCTTTGCTAATTTTGAAAAAAACTAAATTAACATGTCAAAAATACAAATTCAAAATACGTCAAACCCAACAATTATAAAATTTGTTTTACCAGATTTTATAGCTAAGGGAGAAAACCACGAGTTCAAAAATATTGATGAGACTGCAGAATCACCTTTAGCGAAGGAATTATTCTATCTTCCTTTTGTTAAAACGGTTTATATCTCAAATAATTTTATCGCCATCGAAAAATTTTCAATTGTCGAGTGGGATGATGTAAAAGAAACCGTTGCAGATCAGATAGAACTATTCTTGGCTAAAGGTAAGAAAATCTTAATAGATTCTAAAAAAGAAATAAAAAAGCAACCAATTACTATTTACGCTGAATCAACACCAAATCCTTCAGTAATTAAATTCGTTGCCAATAAATTATTAACAAAAAAAGGTGTAGAGTTTAAAAATATAGATGAAGCTAGTGCTTCTCCTCTTGCTAAAGAGCTTTTTAAACAATCTTTCGTTAAAGAAGTATTCATTGATGAGAACTATGTTTCTATTTCTAAATATGACTCTTTCGAATGGGATCAATTAGTACAGGTTACTCGTGCCTTTATCAAAGAGTTCTTAGAAAATGGTAATCTAGCAGTAGACGAATCGCTTATTCATGATGTTAAAGCAATTGAGGCGGCAGCTGACGAACACTTTGACTCTTTAGATGAAAAGTCTCAACGCATCATTAATATCCTTGAAGAAAACGTAAAACCTGCTGTACAAGCTGATGGTGGTAATATCGCTTTCCAAAAATATGACCAGGAGTCTAATATTGTACATGTACTTTTACAAGGAGCATGTAGCGGATGTCCTTCTTCTACATTCACTTTAAAGAATGGTATAGAAGGAATGCTAAGACATATGCTTAACGATGAGAAAATCATTGTAGAAGCTTATAACGGATAGTAAACAACTAGATATAAAGAAAAAGGTAGCATTATAAATGCTACCTTTTTTTGTGCTTTATTATCTAAGTAGAAGGTAGAAAATCAGAAATCTACTTCATTACACTCCTAAATATCATAAAAACAAAATGAGGTTGCCTAGGCAACCTCATTTCTTCACTTAAATTAAATATAGATTAGCTCATTCTTTTGAATGACTTCCTCTTAACATCAATTTCGAAATCTCGAAACAATTCTAACAATCCAATTGTAGACTTGATTAGATCATCAGTCTCAAATAAAATAGAGAAGTATAACTTACTATTTTTAGGACTTGTCTCTGTCGTACGAATACGAATGATTTGTTTCTGGATTAACTTATCTACAGTAGCGATTAAATCATCTTTTTCCTGTAGGATTTCTTCTATCTCAGAGAATTTTTCTTCTGTAAATAATATGATTACTTTATCGAATAATACTTGAAGCTTTTTATCTATTAGTTTTAAATCTCTAATTTGATTAAACTTCAGTTTCTTATGGTTATTGTCAATATGCGTATAACTATTCTGAGCAATAAAATTGATAGACTTAATCATATCTTGTAGATACCCTAGCGTCAATACATAGAATTTACTTGCTTCTACAGAAGTTTCATCTAGATTTTTAATAAAGAAGTACACATTACCACGTAAGTTATCCACTTCTTTTTCTAGCTTCTTAAGCTGCTTTCTACTTTTCTTTAATTCTGTCAATTCTTGCAGAGCCACACCATCTATCACCGAAGTATATAATTCATTTGCTCTTGTAATCACATTAGCGATTTGAGAAGAACTTTCTGAAGCTACCCCTTGGATAGTCATAATATCAACGCTATCTAACTTCGCTTCATTATCTGCTTTTTCTTTTGTCTTCTTATTATACATTTTATTACTTCTGTATAATAAAATTCCCACTAGAATTAACATTCCTACTAAAGCGTAGATCTCTCCTATTTTTAATACATAAGCGATCACAAAAGAAGCAATAAATGCTACAATAGCTGTTACGAACCAACCACCTATCACATTAAACACCCCTGCTACACGATACACAGCTGAGTCTCTATCCCATGCTCTATCCGCAAATGATGTACCCATCGCCACCATAAAAGTCACATAAGTAGTTGATAGTGGTAATTTCATAGAAGTACCGATAGAGATCAAGATACTCGCCACAATAAGGTTCACTGAAGCACGTACCATATCGAATGCTGGTTCATCCTTTGGAGTTCTACTCTTTGGTTTCTTAGGAATCTCAAAGCGCTTATCCATTTTGAGCTGTAGTGATTTTGGCAAGAAGTAATTCACTCCCATACCGATTAACACCATACCTCTAACGATAACCTTAGACAGAATATTAGGTGAGAATTTCTCCTCTGTACTTCCTGTATCTTGTCTTGCCAAGCTCATTTCTGTCTCGATTACATTCTTCGCTTTCTTAGATGTC
Organism: Myroides sp. C4067; assembly: GCF_038039665.1. Classification (NCBI taxonomy): domain Bacteria; kingdom Pseudomonadati; phylum Bacteroidota; class Flavobacteriia; order Flavobacteriales; family Flavobacteriaceae; genus Myroides; species Myroides sp. C4067. The sequence goes on along the minus strand of NZ_JBBPHJ010000005.1, from coordinate 208,922 downwards.
CATAAAGTATACACCATGATAATACCTGCAATGGCTAAAAAATAGAAAGGAGCAACTACACTCTCTTCTGCTAACTTATGCATCATATAAGTATCAGGAGACTGACCCGATGCCATAAAGAACTCAAATGATTGGAATGCTGCAATAGGCACACCTATAAAGTTCACTAAGTCATTACCTGCAAAAGCCAATGCTAATGCAAATGTTCCGATAACGATAATTACTCTAAGTATATTTAACTTAAAGATACTCATCAGTAATTGAGAGAATATAGTCCAAAACACTAAACTAATCCCTATAATAGTTAACTGATTATCTCCAATCCAGTTACTAGTTTCTTTTGTAATAAAACTTGCACCTTTTAATCCTTTTACCAAGATAAAGAAAGTAATAGCAGTAATAGCTACCCCTCCGAATATCGCTCCGAAGTATTTCAACTTTTGTTCCACTTGGAAGGTAAAGATCAACCTAGAAACGTATTGTACTAAAGTACCTAACGTAAAAGAAAGTATTACTGACAGTAAGATACTGACTACAATCTCGGTGGCCTTCTCCGTATTGATATAATCTGGCAACATAGACCAGCTATCGTTATTAGATACGATTTTGATTACAGCAAGACATACTGCAGAACCTAATAATTCGAAAACAATAGATACTGTAGTAGATGTTGGCAACCCTAAAGAGTTAAACACATCCAGAAGTAGTACATCGGTAATCATCACCGCGAGGAAGATGACCATCACATCATTAAAGGAGAACATACTAGGGACGAATATACCACTTCGGGCTATCTCCATCATCCCTCCTGAAAATATCGCTCCTACTAGAATACCTAGTGAAGCTACAATCATAATTGTCTTAAAAGTAACCGCTTTTGAACCCAATGCTGAATTCAAGAAGTTCACCGCATCGTTACTTACTCCAACAGTTAAATCGATAATAGCTAATACCCCAAGGGCTATAAGCATTACAATAAAAATCTGTTCCATTTATAAATTCTATTTAAATTAAGTGTGCCGCAAAATTGATTATAATAATTCACACCTATGTTAACTTAACGTTATTAATCCTTCTGCTTCTTTTTATAGTTAAAATACATTTGAGTACTTTTGTTAAGCAACAACAATATCAGAATCTCATCATGAATTTATTACACTTAGAATCAAGCCCTTACTTATTACAACATGCCAATAACCCTATTTATTGGAAAGCATGGAATAAAGAAACTTTAACACGAGCTGAGCAGGAAGACAAACTTATTATTATCAGCATAGGATACTCTACTTGTCACTGGTGTCATGTTATGGAAAAAGAAAGTTTTGAGAACCAAGAGGTAGCAGATATTATGAATCAACATTTTATCTCTATCAAGGTTGATCGTGAAGAGCTTCCTCATCTAGATAACTTCTATATGAAAGCAATCCAAATTATGACGAAACAAGGAGGATGGCCTTTAAATGTAGTTTGCCTACCAGATGGTAGACCTATCTGGGGTGGTACTTATTTTAAGAAAGAAGCATGGATAGATTCTTTATCACAGTTACATCACCTGTACAAAGAAAAACGCGATACTGTACTTGACTTTGCTACTCAACTTCAAGAAGGGATATCTATTCTTAGCCAAGCACCTATAGCACAAGAAGACTCTAGATTCAATACTGAACTTGTATTAGAGAATTGGAAGAAGAGTTTTGATTGGGAATATGGAGGGTATACACGAACGCCAAAGTTCATGATGCCTACTAACTTACTATACTTACAGAAAAAAGGAGTATTACACCGAGATCAACAATTATTAGAATACATAGACCTTACGTTAACTAGAATGGCATGGGGAGGTCTATTTGATACAGTAGAAGGTGGTTTCTCTAGATATTCTGTCGATCATAAATGGCATATTCCTCACTTCGAAAAAATGCTTTATGACAATGCACAACTGTTATCTGTATATGCAGATGGATATAAACGTACTCACAATAAACTCTACAAAGAAGTTATTGACAAGACAATTAATTTTACTACTAACAATTGGGCTAATGGTGAAGGAGGATATTATTCAGCACTAGATGCAGACAGTTTAGACAGTCACAACCAGCTGGAAGAAGGTGCTTTCTATATTTGGACAATAGAAGAATTAAAAGAATTAGTCCAACAAGATTTCCCTTTATTCAGTACTGTATTTAATATCAATTCTTTTGGACATTGGGAGAACAACCAATATGTATTAATCCAAACCCGTGAATTAATAGATATCGCTAACGAGAATAATATCCCTCTTGAAGACTTAGAAAATAAAAAAAAGCAATGGGAAACAGCTCTAAGACAGTATAGAGCGAATAGACCTAAGCCACGCCTAGATGACAAAACACTCACTTCGTGGAATGCTATGTACATCACAGGATTATTAGATGCATACACGGCTACTCAAAACACAGCTTATCTAGAACAAGCTAAAGCATTACACCTATTCATCCACAATAACCTATGGTGTGAAGAGCGTGGACTATTGCGTACGTATAAAGATGGAAATGCCAAGATAGAAGCTTTCTTAGACGATTATGCCTTTTATATACAAGGATTAATTTATCTATTTGAACACACAGAAGAACAACAATACATCACAGAAGCCAAAAATCTTATGGACTACTCTTTAGACCACTTCTTAGATCACGAGAGCAAGTTCTTTTATTTTAGCAAGCATAACCAAGAAGATACTATTACACCAGCGATAGAAACAGAGGATAATGTTATCCCTTCTTCTAACGCGATTATGGCTATAAATTTATACAAACTCGGTTTGCTATACGAGAATAGTTACTACAGTGATCTCACAATTAATATGATGAATACTGTACTATCTACTGTTGATTATCCTTCAGCATACTCACATTGGCTATTGCTACAACTATATTTAGAGCAACCTCTTGAATTAACATGGGTGGGTGCAGATGCTCTACAACATAACCTATCGAGAAGAGAAAACATAATAACGAGAGCTTCTGTATTCTCAGTATCCTCACCATCAACTGTACCTTACTTAGCTAAATATACTCCTACAGAAGAAACTTTACATTATATTTGTATAGAAAGAGCATGTTTAGCACCTGATACAGATCATACACAGATAGATAATTATACTTTATAAAATATGCAAAAATTAGATACTTTATTATCTAGATATATTGAAGATATTATTACCTATATACCTGAGATAGTGACTTCACTTATTATCTTAGGTATAGGTCTATGGGTTATTCGCTTCTTACAGAGATTAGCAAAAAGAATATTCTTAAAAAAGAATATAGACCCTACTTTCTCTAGCTTTATTCTAGATGTATTAATCTGGGGAATGCGAATACTCTTATTTGTTATCATCGCCTCAAAGCTAGGTATACAAACTAGTTCATTCGTAGCGATTATTGGTGCGATGAGTTTAGCCATTGGTCTTTCATTACAAGGATCATTGAGTAACTTCGCTGGAGGTGTATTAATTATTCTATTTAAACCATTTAGAATAGGAGATATTATAGAGGCACAGGGAGAAACAGGTAAAGTACTAACCATACATATCTTCTCCACTCAGGTACTAACTTATCAGAACAATATAGTGTATATCCCTAACGGAGTACTATCTAATGGTAAGATTAAAAATATTACACAGAACAACCTTAGAAGAGCTGAAATAGCAGTGCAAACAACTCTACTTAAAAACACAACAGTCTTTATAGAAAAACTACAAGAGGAGCTAGATTCCTATGACAAAGTACTTTCACAACCAAGACCTAGAATATTAATTAGGGAGTTATTAGACACTAAGATTACATATACCGTACAGATATGGGTAGAGAATGATAACTATACCGTTGCCACATCTTATGTCCTGTTAAAAGCTAGAGAAATAAGTGATGCGCTATAATAGATATTCATTCAATAAATAAGGGCTAACAATCTATAGATTAGTAGCCCTTATTTATTATTATTTATTTCTTCTTTTGAATGAGAACAAAGTCTTTAAGATAGAAAGGCTCAAAGTAAGCCACATCTACAAATTCTTCTTTCACATACTTATCATAAGCCATCACTCCCATTTCACTTGCAGAAGGATATGTAATCTCAGGATAGTACATAAAACCTTCCGTACCTAATGTTTCCTTACACTTCATTGCTCCATCCCCTATCAGATGTAATTTTGTTCCTTTATATTGATTAAAAGAGTTTTCATCAATAACGATTGCCTCTATTTCACTTAATTTATTATACTCTTTATCAAAGACTGCGGAGAACACTTCCATACGTCTAGCATCTAGCATTGGTACGATCAGTCCTTCTGTCACCTCCACCTGTCTTGCTAATATCTCTAAAGTGTCTAATGCTATTAAAGGAATCGACAATCCATAACAAAGCCCCTTCACTGAAGATACTCCTATGCGCAAGCCTGTATAGGATCCTGGTCCTTGACTAATCGCTATAGCCGAAAGATCTTTTAAAGTCTTGTTATTCTCTTTTAATATTTCTTCTACAAAAACGTGTAGCTTCTCAGCATGAGAGAAATTCTCTTCTGCTATCTCCTTACACGCTATTACTTCTCCAGTCACTGATAATGAGACAGAACAGTTCTTAGTAGCTGTCTCAATAGATAAAATCGTTATCATTATTATTTTTTACTTTCTACTTCTACTTTATCTCCATGTTGAAGGATTCTACTTACAGTCGAATATGGTCCTGTAATAATCACATCCTCAGCATGAAGCCCTTCTATTATTTGAATATTCGAGTCGTCTTTTATTCCAGTTTTCACAAATTTAAGCTTTGCTGTACCGCCATCATTAACGAATATAGCTTCTCTCATAAGCTCTTTATCGAATATCTTCTTTCCTTCTGTTTTATTCATAACAGTATCAGTAGGTGTTTTCATTACCACAGCACTAATAGGTACCGCATAAATATCATTCTTAACATCAGTAATAATATCTACAGCTGCAGTCATACCTGGTCTAAATGGAGAGTAATTCTCAATATCCTTTTTTACCAAGTCTTGGTATGATTCTGCTAAGATTTTAATCTTTACTTTAAAAGTCGTTACCTGATCAGCTGATACTGTCTGATTAGAAGCAGAATTAGAAATACTAGTAACTACACCTCTAAACTCTTTTTTTAGATATGCATCGACACTGATTCTTGTCTCATCCCCTAATTTCACTTTTACGATATCATTTTCATTAATATCGACTTCTACCTCCATTCCACTAAGGTTAGCCACTCTTAAAATCTCCGTACCTGCCATCTGTTGGGTACCTAACACTCGCTCTCCTAACTCTACATTCACTCTAGAAATCGTACCATAAGCTGGTGCGTATATCGTCGTTCGAAGAAGATTAGCTTTTGACTCTGCTAGTGCAGCCCTAGAACTCTCTACATTATAATAAGCAGAAGATTGAGCTGCTTTAGCCACTTCATACGTTCGCACTACTAGATCCCATTCAGAACGCGAAATCACTCCCTTGTCATACAATCTACTATTTCGATCATAATTAGATTTAGCCTCTTTTAACTGAGCTTCAGCCTGTGATAATCCAGCTTTACTCGTCGCTAACATCGCCTCTACTCTCTCCATAGCAGAAGTATATAAGTCTGGATTAATTACGACTAATAGATCTCCCTTATTAACGACCTGTCCTTCTTTGATTGGCAAATTTATGATTTCTCCAGATACTTCTGAAGATATTTTAATCTCTATTTCGGGTTGTATCTTTCCTGTACCTGATACTGTCTCGATAATATTCGTCTTTTCTAATTCTATCGTTTCTACTTTAGTACGATCTTCTTCTTTACCGAAAACAAACTTTCCAATAAGTAAGACAGCCACTATAAGGATACCAACTACTATGATGTATTTTTTCTTCATCTCTCTAATGTTTAAAAAGTGGGATACCAAAATAATACTCTAGTATCTTGGTTTTAAAAATGTATTCATATTTAGACTTTAATAAATCTGACTGTGCCGTCACAAATAAAGTCTGATTTTGATTTAATTCAAAGATATTAATTAAGCCAACAGAATAACGCTCCTTTGAGTACTCTAGAGACAGCTTCCTTGCTTCAAGACTTGCATTACTAGCCTCATACTTCTGATAAGCACTCTCCGTATCTGTATAAGCCTTAAACACGAGCTGCTCTAAATTCAGTGCAATTACCTCTCTTTCATTCTCTATCTGTTGTAGCGTAAGTTTTTTTAATTTGATACTATTTCGAGTAGAGAAACCATTAAAAATAGGTATCGTTAGACTTAAACCAAAATTCGAATTAAAGTTATCACTAAACTGATTGAAAAAAGAATTAGGCCCACCGTATACAGCCATACTATTCTGTCGCAATACACGCTGATTAGATCCTTCTACATACCCTACTTCAGAAGTAGATTCTAATAAGCGATTTCCTACTAATCGATCTTGGTAATTCATATTCGTACCTAGATTATAAAATGCTTGTAGAGTAGGGCTATAAGCAGACTTAGCTATACTTACATCTTTTTCTGCCATCAGCACATTCGTTTCTGCTGTTTTGATATCTGTCAATACTTCAGTAGCTCTATTAGTAATATCTTGAGGGCTATAGCTAAGCATACTTGACTCTGACACTTCATAGTCCGTATCTACAATATCAAAAGATTCATAGGACTTGATTTGAAGCAATTGAGCTAAGTTTAAACGAGCCATCACTAGTTCATTCTGTGAAATAATTAATCGCTGTGTATCTATAGCCACAGTCGCTTTGGCTTCTAACAAATCACCTGCTGGTACAACACCTTCATTCACTAACTCTTGCGTACGCTCCTGCTGACTCTTGTCATATTCTAATTGCGTTTGATTCGTCTTTACCAATTCTTTATTAAACAAAATCTGCAAATAAGAATTAATCACATTCAACGCAATATCCTCCTTCATCTTTTGCAACTTATACTGAGAAGCTAGATGTGATAATCTAGCCTTGACCAACATATTCTGTTTCTTCAGTCCTCCGTATAAATCTACTTTCATACCCAGACCTAAATTTGTCGCTTGAATAGTCTTACTATCTACCATACCTGTTAACTGATCTGGCTGATCTGCGATAGTCCATGAATGACTTCCGGTTAAATTGACATTAGGCATGAAGCTGCCTATCGCGATATCCTTATTAATCTCTGCGCTTTGTTCATCTAACTCATACTGCTTAATACGAATATTATTCTCTATTGCATAGTCAATACACTTCTCTAATGACCATAGAGTACGTTCTTGTCCTTTCACAAAAGAACAATATAAACCCAGTACTATACAAGTACCTTTTAGAAAGTAGCGATTAACCATATTCGATATACTCTTCTGAAATTAATAATTAATTATAACTCAAGTATAAAGTAATAAAAAAAACCGCTACTATTAGCGGTTTTCTGTTATGATTTTGTACTTTTTTTGTTTTTATATACTCTATAACTAAAATACATAGCAAAAGCAACAAGCAAATACGGAAATATCATTAGGTACACTATTCCGTCGTTTACAGCTTCTGCTTTCACTCCTCCGTCTTCTGTCTCTAATGTAGCTCGACACATCGCACACTGAGCAAATGCCTCACCCGAAAAGAAAAATACAGAAAACAGCAGACCCCAAACTAACTTTTTCATCATTACTTAATTGTATTAGTTAATATAATAAGGCGAAATCATCAAGTAAACGATAACTCCTGTCACAGCTACATACAACCACATAGGGTAAGTAATACGAGCTAACTTTTTATGTCTAGCATAAGATCCAGAAATACCACGTACAAACGTGAACAAAACAAAAGGAATAATGATAATAGACAATAAAATATGGGTAATCAAAATAAAGAAATAGATAGGACGTATAATTCCCTCTCCTCCAAACTTCGTCTCAATAGAAGTCATGTGATAAGCCACATACATCGCTAAAAAAGCTACTGAACATGCAATACACAATTTGATTAAACGCTCGTGTAATTGCTTATTTCCTTTTTTAATAGCCATTACTGCCCATACTAATAATACAGCGGTAAGTCCATTAATAGTAGCGTAGATTGGAGGTAAAAATGATAACGGTTTTACATCATATCCTAGTTTCTGTAGATTAACTCCAAATAGGATAGCTACTACCACAGGTATTGCTATAGAAAGTATCCATATCCACTTATTGTACTTTTGTTCAATATTGTTTTCCATTTTAATAATATTATTCTTCTAATAATGCTTTTATATCCTCCTTTAACCAAGCAACACCTTCATCACTGGTCCCATCGTAATAAACTACAGGATTACCATGCTCATCTTTACGAGAACGAATATTCCCTTCCTTATCTATCAGGGCAAATAAACCTGAATGTTCAAAACCACCTGGTGCATCAGGATTAACTCCTGTGTATAAATTAAACTTCTTCGCTAAATCATAAATATACTTAGCATCTCCTGTCATCATATGCCAATATGGATTCTTCACTCCTAATCCTTCTGCATGAGTATGTAGAGCCTCTACAGTATCACGAGTAGGGTCTATCGTAATAGAAGCAATACCAAAGTCTAATTTGCCATAGAATGTATCTTGTATTTTCAACATATTCGCATTCATAATAGGGCAGATAGTAGGACAGTTAGCAAAGAAGAATTCTACTAAATATACTTTCCCTTTATAATTATCATTGGTAATCGTCTTATTATTGTGATCCACTAATTCAAATTTAGGTGCAGTACCTATAATTTCTAAATCAGCTTTCTCAAACTTTTTAATAATCTTAGGCACAGCCCAAATTCCAAATATTAAAATAATAAGTGAGATCCAGATATACGACTTGTCTTTCATATTATTCGTTTGTATTAATTCGTTTATATTTTTTTAATGCTAATCGATACTCAGCTAAAAGCACTTTTACATCATCCATCATATCATTATTTAACTCTGCTGCTGATATTGTTGAGTAACCTTCCTTATACTCATAATTCCCTATTTTATTCTCTCCTTTACGTCCACGTACATTTCGGTCTTTATCCACTAGATATACATTGCTACTAGCTAAGTCACTATCTAACTTACCAACAAGACCCAATGAATTAAAGAACTCTTGTATCTCTTCAGGTTTTAAGAATAGATAATTCCAATTAGACATATCAGAGATCGGGCTTAACTCATCCACTACCTTCTGAGCGGCTTCCTCACTTCCATAAGGCAATACCATCACCAACTGAAAATCTTCAAAATCTTTATATCGCTTATATATCTTCTGATTTAAATTAAAGGCATCTCCACGATCACGGAACAAATGCGCTCCTGGGAAACCTAATACGGTAATCTTACCGTCTAAAGAAGGCATCTTCTCCAAGGACGAAGTTCCTTTCGGAAAATCCTGAACACCTTCAGTAATTATAGGCAAACGCTTAAATTGATTAACACCTGTTGCAAAGAATAAGTATGCACAAATAGGCATCACAAACAGCAACGTTAGAATTAAATATTTTTTCATTTTTACACAATGTTGACTAACTAACAAAAATAAAAAAAGGCGGTCAATAAACCGCCTTTAAAATATATAATAATATGTTATTAAAATATCCACTTATATTGTGAGTTTTGGAATACATCGAAGATGTAATTACCTTCTGTCAATACTAAAGTGATTAAATACACACATAAGAAAGTAAGAACTCCAGCTACAGACCATCTGAATGCCGATTTCTCTTGTTCTAAGTGCATAAACGCCCACATAATGTAGTATGCCTTAACAATCGTTAAGATAATGAAGATATAGTTCAATAAACTCAATCCAAAAATATGTACGTGATGTAGAGATTCTGGTTTAATAATACCTAAGATAACCTCTACTAGAGTAACTACAGACATGATTACGAATACTGTCCATATTCTCTTTGTATTTGAATGATGTGCTCCTTCTGCTGCCATTTTACTTTATTTTTAAAATTAAACTAAATAGAAGAATGTAAATACGAACACCCATACTAAATCCACAAAGTGCCAGTATAATCCTCCTTTTTCAACCATTTCGTAAGAACCTCTTCTTTGGTAAGTTCCTAATAATACGTTGAAGAAAATTACTACATTAATTAAAATCCCTGTAAATACGTGGAATCCGTGGAATCCAGTAATGAAGAAGAAGAAATCTGCGAATACTTTATGTCCGTACTCATTGCGGATTAAGTTAGCTCCTTCTACTACTAATACAGCATCTTCTAAACGTTTAACTGATTGCTCTCTAGTTAAAATTTCTTTGTGCTTAGCATCTGTAGTTAATTGAGTTCTAATTCTTACGTTAGGATTAGCTTCAAAACCTGCTTTTACTTCTGCTAAAGAATATGTAGGTGCATTCTCTCCTTTTACAAACCAAGTAGCTTTAGCTCTTGTTAAAGTAGCCTCATCTCTGTTTGGATCTACTTTTGCAAAATCACCTAATGCAATTTGTTTACCATCTTCTCCTACGAACTGTAAGATAGATCCTCCACGAGTCTCTACTGCTCCGTAAGTTCCGTTAATAAAGTTTTTCCACTCCCATGCTTGTGATCCTAAGAATACTAAACCTCCTACGATCGTTAAGAACATGTACACTGCTACTTTATTCTTTTTCATTTGATGTCCAGCATCTACAGCTAATACCATAGTAACCGAAGAGAAAATTAAAATAAAAGTCATCAATGCCACATAGAACATCGGCGCATCTACACCGTGTAAAAATGGAAAGTGATTAAATACTTCGTCCGCAATCGGCCAAGTATCCATGAATTTGTAACGAGTAAACCCGTATCCTACAAGGAATCCACAAAAAGTTAATGAATCTGATAATATGAAATACCACATCATCATTTTACCATAGCTTACTTTAAGAGGCTCATTTCCTCCACCCCAAGTAGTTTCTTTAGTAGCTGCTGTAGTAACTGTCGCTCCCATAAAATGTTGTTAGTTATAAAGTTTTCAAATTTAGTTTATTTTTTTTATTTAAAGAATGTAAAAAATAAAAACAAATAAATCCACAATAAATCCAAAAAGTGCCAAAACCATGCACACAATTCAATTCCAATATATTGCTGTGAATTATACTTTTGTTTAAAATGATTATAAATTACATACAATAGTGATAAAACCCCTCCAGCTAAGTGAGCGATGTGTACTATTACGATCACATATAAAAATGATGTGGTAATCGTACTCTCACTCCCAGTGAAGAAATATCCCATAGATATTACCTCATTAAAGCCTTTGAACTGCAAAAAAACGAATAACAATCCTAATATCAAAGTAGAAACTAGATAAGTAGTTGTTTTATTGCGATCATTTTGTTTTATAGCCTTATATGCTAAGTGCATAGTAACGCTACTTATTGCGATTGCTAATGTACTATATAAAAAAGAATTTGGCAATTGAAACTCTGCTAACCAGTCTGGACGTGACTTACTTACTACATAAGCACTCGTTAGACCAGCGAAGACCATCATAATACTACCTATCCCGAAAAGCATCATCACCTTTAATGCCTTTCCTTTTCTTTCGTATTGTTCTTGAGCTGTTATATCCATTTATTGTTATCTTAAAATTTTATCAAGTATATAGATTATCTGTATTAACGAAATATACGTCACACTCACTAACATCAGTGAACGTGCTGCCTTATCTGTTCTTTTCTTATACAGTTTTATTCCTGCCCATAACATCCATAATCCTGCTAATAACACTAGCACAGCTGATACAGGTGTTAGGTATAATCTACCTGTAACTCCAAATGCAGGGAATACAGACGCAATGATTAACCAAATCGTGTATAAGATAATCTGTGTCGCAGTCTTAGAATCCTTCTCTCCTGTAGGTAACATAGAGAATCCTCCCTTTTTATAGTCGTCATATAAGAACCAACCAATAGCCCAGAAGTGTGGGAACTGCCAGAAAAACTGAATAATAAATAATGTTCCTGCCTCTATACCAAAGTTATTAGTAGCCGCTACCCATCCTAACATGAAAGGAATAGCACCTGGGAAAGCTCCTACGAAAACTGATAGAGGGGTAATAGTCTTTAACGGTGTATATACACTCGTGTACAAAAAGATAGAGATAGCACCGAACATAGCCGTCTTAGGATTCACTACATAAAGGATAGCGATACCTAATACTGTAAGCGTACAAGCTAAAATAAAAGCTGCACTAGGCTTAACTCTTCCAGACGCGATAGGACGATTCATAGTACGAGTCATCTTCGCATCTAGCTCTCTCTCTATAATTTGATTAAATACATTAGAAGCACCTACCATACAGTATCCTCCTATAGCAAGAGCTAGTACTGTAAGAATGTCAATACTTCCTAAATCGGGTATAGCTAAAAAGTAACCAGCTATGGTAGAAAAAACTACGCTGAGTGCCAACCCCATTTTAGTCATTTCTTTAAACTCCGTCAACACAGAAGTTGACGTATTTTTTTCAGACGATAAATTCAAAGCTGTTTTCATTTGTTTTTAATGATGTGCAAATATAGTTCAATTTTTAAAACAATACCTAAAAACAAACGTGACAGCCTTTAATATAACCTTTTTTTAAATATCCTCAGTCTTTAGTGTTCTAAAAAAAAAACATTCAAATAAATCAGCACTTTCACAAAAGAAACATTGATGATAATCACAAACAACTAAGATTGCTATGACTATCAAAACGAATTAAATATGTTTTTTAACAATTCTTACACTTATACCAATAGCTACTAAGTCAATTTAATGCAATTCACAACCAAAATAATACAACTTGTATTCTTCTCTTTTTCTAAATTCCAACACTAAAATATAGAAACACAAGGATAATCCTCTTCAAAAAACAAAGCCATAAAACACATCCAATGTTATCTACTTTCTGACTTAGAAATAAAAATTCTACAAGGCATTATAGTTATTCAACAACAATAAAATAGAATGCAACCATCTTATCAAAGTAATCCTGATAACAAAACACCTTTTTAGAAAAAATACAACGCTATTCATTCCAACATTAATACGCTATGCAGCTTTATTATCAATTCAAAAACAGGCTTAAATAAACAGCATTACAAAAAAACAATAATCTACTTATTTACAACATCTTAAACCTTTCTAATCGGCAGTTATCGCATAGTGGTCGCATAGTGTTGCCATACTGCTCGCATATTTTTGGCTAGTTTTAATGCTATCACTACCCTATCATTATTCCATAACCATCTCATCGTACCCATAATGATTCCTTATGCATATACGATATTATAACCCTCTTCGCTATTTCTAATTAAAAACAATAAGTTTAAAAGCTTATCTAAACATTCAATGCACTTATCTAATACTTGTGATAAAACTCCTTAAAACCGCAAAAAAGCATCTCACAACAAGGCACAAAAAAAGAGCATCTAGTTTAGATGCTCTCATATAGAACTAAAATGTAATCTTAGTAATTATCTACTGTACCTGATCCGTCAACAATGATCTTAGCAGAAGAAGTTCCTAGACGTTTCACTCCTAAATCAATTAATTTGATCGCGAAGTCTTTATCACGTACTCCTCCAGAAGCTTTTACAGGTAGAGGCCCAGCGTTCTCTAACATTAAAATCATTGCTTCTAGTGTAGCACCATTCGGTTTACCACCTTCTGTTTTATAGAATCCTGTTGAAGATTTCACAAACACTTTCTCATAATCTTTCTCATTGAACTTCGATAACACCACATTTTTAATCAATGCTGTTAACTGCACAATTTGATTATCTGTCAAAGCAGCAGTCTCTATAATCCACTTCACTACTTTTCCAGCATCAAGACCTAGCTTCGTACACTCTGCTACTTCTTTTTTTACTTGTTCTACTTCTCCTTTTTGGAAAGCAGTATAATCAACTACATAGTCAATCTCATCCACCCCATCAGCAATGGCTTGTTTAGCTTCAGCTAACTTCGCCTCTAGACCGCGGTTCCCTTCTGGAAAATCTATAACTGTACCGATCGCCACCTTTGAGTTAGCAGCATCCACCATTTTTCGTCCCATCTTTACTTGGTCAGGGCGAATCATTGCTAATTTAAATTTCTCATCAATTGCTTCTTGAATTAAATCAGCTACTACCTGATTATTTTCTACTTCAGTTAAACCAGCTTGATCAGCTAATTTTAAATAAGTAGAATCCATAAATTCCCTTAAGTCTCTCATAATCTAAATATATTTAAAACAAAAAAAATGACCCCGTGATGGGGTCATTTTTAAATCTTATTTCTTTCTTCTAAAAAGAGTCAAACATAGTAATACCCCAAATAAACTACCTAGACAGTTTGCTAATTCGTCAGCCCATTCTGCACTTCGAGAAGAAGTGAAGTAATACTGTAATAACTCTACAGTGCCTCCCATTAAACTAGCAATAGTAAAGATAAGAATACTTACCCAAATTCTAGACCTATTTGGCTTACTTTTCACTAAATATACAAACCAAATTATGGAAAATACAAAATAAAAAGTAAAATGTGCTACTTTGTCTTTATATGGGATATCAAATCTTGGTGCTTTTGCAATAGTATCACTATCCAACAGGCAACCTGCTAATACAAGACCTGTCCATAGTATTCCTAATACAAAAAAAGTTTTACGCCCCAATCAATTCTTTATATTGTGCATCTGATAATAAAGATGATACTTCATCCATATTAGACACTTTTACTTTAATCATCCATCCTGCTCCGTAAGGATCAGTATTCACTAACTCTGGCTCTGTATCTAAGCCTTCGTTAAACTCGATCACCTCTCCTGACAATGGTAAGAATAAGTCAGAAACGGTTTTTACTGCTTCTACAGTTCCGAAAACTTCATCTCTATCTAAAGTTTGATCCAATGTCTCAACTTCTACATAAACGATATCTCCAAGTTCTCTCTGAGCGAAGTCAGTAATTCCAATTGTAGCAACATCTCCTTCGATAGCTACCCACTCGTGATCTTTAGTGTACTTTAAATTAGCTGGTATATTCATTATAATAAGTTTTTAGCAAATGTATAATATTATTACATAATGTGGAACCAATATCCGTTAATTTCCAAAATTATATCGCATTGTAAAACCTGCTCGAATATTCGTGATTGGATACATAGTCGAAATAACGGCTTTAGAGAATGAATGGTCATAGAAGAAGAGCGCTGTAAGGTTCTTACTCAACATATAGTCTGCTGACAATTTCAACGACCACATATTTTGTCCTCCACCAGTCTGGCTATTTCCATAGTCTAGATAGCGCACTACCGTCTCTCTCTTCGTCAATGTGAAGTCTGCCTTAATATTAATATCACTAGCGATTCTTCCTCCCATTCCATTGTTAGCATACATCGAGTTAAACCCTACGTCTTTGACACGGTACCCCAATCCTAATACAAAGTCATTCCCATTCGTCTCTGTCAATAAATTATTGTCAAAGCTCAACGATAGCATTCTATCTTTTCTCATCTCTAAAGACATTCTGATCGAAGATTTTGTCTCCACTTCAAAACGGATTAAAGGATTAAACTGCTCAAATAATGTAGCATTGTTTACAACATATTCACTAGGGTAATTACCATATTTATTTACTTCATTCGGAGCTTTATAATACTCCGTATTATAACTGTAAGACCCCAATGTATAAGAGGCTCTATATCCATGGTTAATAGAGAAGTTCTTGAAATTATCTTTAAACCATCCTATTCTCATCAGTCCTCTGTACTTCAAGTTCCAGTTAGGCAAAGGCATTCCTTTAAACAAACCTGTCGAAACCTTATTCGCATCTTTACCTGTATACGCCGCCACAAAAGATGGTAATAATACAGACTGACTTCCTTTACTATACCCGATAGGGAATCCTTCTCTATCTAAGTTGGCAGGATTGGTAATATCAATACCACGCTCTACAGCTAATCT
Organism: Myroides sp. C4067; assembly: GCF_038039665.1. Classification (NCBI taxonomy): domain Bacteria; kingdom Pseudomonadati; phylum Bacteroidota; class Flavobacteriia; order Flavobacteriales; family Flavobacteriaceae; genus Myroides; species Myroides sp. C4067. The sequence goes on along the minus strand of NZ_JBBPHJ010000005.1, from coordinate 192,995 downwards.
ATTTGCTACGATAATACGATTATCCAACATTCTGTCAAAAGTAGCTGAACTCATTAAATCACTACTAGAGAAAGCTGTACTTAACATCACCGTAGACATACTGAAGTTTCCATAACTATAAGGTGCTTGTCCTATATACTCATTGTTCTCTACCACGAATTGTTCTGAATAGTTATCAGACTTCATACGTTCAGCATAAAGATCAATAGTCAAGTCAGGTATTAAAGATATTGAAGCATTCAGGTTAAGTGTCTTATTACTAATCGTAGTATAAGGTTGATTCATCTCTGGGTAATCTGTTAAATACCCTTTACGAGCAGCATCATATCTAATATCTGCTTGATTACCGAATACGAACCCTAAATCAGGTTTAGACGTACCAAAGAAACCTACAGTAGGTAAGAAACCTGGTAACATCGTACCACTATTCTCAGAATAATTAATCTGGATATTCTTTACAGATGTTAATACTCCTATTAATAAATCTTTCGTAGCAGTACCAAATGCAGATGGCTCCCCTTTCTCCTTCTTGTCTTTTTTCTTAGTATCTTCTTTCGCTTGTACTACTTTCTGTCCAGGAACGATAGTTGCTTTTTTCGCTTTAGAAGGCGTTCTTCTGCGATCAGAGCTTTTCACCAACCCTAAATAACGATACAAAGTCTCCATACCTAAAGTAGTATTCAGACGTTGTGTTCTCGCATTCTGAATCGTGTTCCCCAAAGAATAATTAATACCGTCTATGTCAATATTAGAATAAGCGTCTGATGCACGTTGCCAGTTAAAGCTACCTGTATAAGCATAGTTAGAACGGATAAAAGACAATACTGGAATCTTACTAAAAGGCAATTCATAATTCACTGTTAACTGCTGTGTAAACTGATTAGGCTCACCAATATTAAAGTAATCATCCCATATTGTATTCGTATTATCTACGATTCCATTTACACTGTCATAATAGTTTCGAACGATATTATTACTACCTCCGATATAACTTAGACGAAGAGATTTAGTCAAGTCAAAATTGAATCCAAAGTTATAGTTAAAGAAATAATTTCTTCTATACAATGGATCTAAACCTATCCCTTCTACATCTATTAGTCTAAACTCTTGTCTATTATACTGACGCATAATATTAGAACTAAACGATATATTAGTCGGTAGATAATTAAAGTTAAAGTCTCTCAATAGTCCCCAATATTGCCCTTTCATAAAACCGATGTTTTTAAAAGGCTCTACAGACTTCGTTTCGAAAGCATAAGTATAATCAAGTGATGATCTCACTTGTTGTTCTAACATTGACTCTATTTCAAAATCGTGGTGTCTCACCTCATTATACGAGTGAGATACTGTAATATTCTCTATATCATAGATACGATTCTTTTGTTCTGGTCCTCTCTGCTTATTAACACCAATAAAGTTTATACTCTTACGCTTCGTGTAGTCCATCGCTCTCTTCTCAGCCTCTTCTGCCTCAGCTGATGTCTTCGCTCCAGACTTGATATAACTAAGCTTTAAATCAGGATTCATCGGATCGTACTCAGGCGTAATAAACTCTTCACTGATAGCATAATTAAATGGCAGTGTGATTCCCCAACGTTTAGGTAACAGTTGTCCTAAGTTTACGTTAGTCATTACACTGTACGACTTTCTATCTTCACGACTACGGTCATGAGGCCCTTGTTCTAATCCACCAAAACCAATAGTAGACTTCATCCCTGTCAAAGAGATATTAGCAAAGTCTGCTATATTAGCATCAACTGTAGCTGTAGCTGCCCATCCTCCTTTATTATCCATATCTGACATACGTAATTCATCAAACCAGAACTCTCCTGATAAGGCTTCTGCTCCTGGCGAGATATTACGTATCCCTATCATCATCATCCTTACTTTTCCAAAGTTTGGATTCCCTTTTATACCAAGTCTTACTTTATTAGGCTTATCTCCAGCACTTGGATTTAACTCCTCTTCATTTACATAAAATATCTTAGAACTGTCAAAACCAGGACGAGATACTTCTCCCATCTTCATCACTTTTAACTTTGCAAGTAAGTCTATAGGAAGATTTAGTTCATTCTCTTCCGGCCAAATCGCATCAGGGTTAGTTTCTCCACCATTTGTTATTTTTAATGGTATCTCTACTTCATAGAAGTTCTCAATAACATCACTACCTATACGGATGAATGCTGCCATCTCATAATCTTGTAAACGTCTCGATGCGCCACCTTCTAAAGACTCTCCATGGATAAACATTCTCAGTTTTTTATACTGACGCATGTCTACATTAAAGATCTTAAATACTCCTCTAGCATCATTCGAAAGTAAACCTGAAGGATAAGCATTTAAATCTTTTGGATATATCTTTAATGAAAGTGATTGTTCATTCTGATTAATCAATGTATTATTCATATAAACCTGTTCTCTTCTTACTCCAGGAGGAGTTACGTAAGGAATAGGTTTACGATCATAATTATCTGTTAGATTCACAGAAGATACATCTATTCCTGTATTAGAGTATTTCTCATCATTAGTCCCTGAATTATCTTCTATGAGGTTTCTGTCATATCGCTTCCAATCCGATCGAACTAAGTTTAAAGTTCCAAAACGAAGTGTTACTTGTTTCTCGAAACCTGTAAGATACATTCTCATAAACTTCATTGATCTCGTATCTTCTATAGCTCCTACTTTTTTCCCTTTAGTATCAATTGGGATTTTGTACTGAATCCATCTTACATCAGATACAGATCCATCAGGTAACTGTACTTTAGTTTCTCTGACATCTGTAACATATTTATCACCTACTATAGTGTTAGGCTTCACTTTTACCTTATACTCAAAGTATGCATCAATAGTATTCATGGTATTATCCCCATCAATATCTTCTGCATCAGGCTGATTATTTCCTGCTCTCCCACCGCCTGCTGGGCTATTATTTTCTAAACCATTATAATCTCTATAACGCTCTAATATTCCACCTTGAGCATCTAAATAATGTACAAAGTTATCTGCTGCTGGATCACTAAATCCTGCAAAATCTTTAAAGAAAGCTCTTTCTTCTTCATCATTTAAACCATCAAGTCCAACGTCTTGTAACCTTCTATTCTCTGCATTATTATCAAATGCATAAACTAATGAAGGAGCTGAAGGTACTTTCCCCCAAACAGTATTAATCGTTGTTACTGCATTAGCTCCTGTATCAGGTAGTCCATTCTCATACTGCTTATGTCCATCTCTCAAAATATCTTCAGAGATAAAACCTAAGTTTAATCTAAGCTCTCCTGTATTCTGAACAGTTAATGCATCACCACTCTTTCCTACATACGGATCCATTACCCAAAACTCTACAAACTCAATATTCGCTTGTTCAAAGTTCGTAGTCGTTAAACCACGCATAATACCTGCCCAGTTTTTTCTAGGTGTTAAAGAGCGAGGGTTCGTTAGATAACTTCTATTAAAATTATAAGGTCCTCTCTCCTCTGGATAATAAGTCAAGTCTAGTGTATTAATCACTCGACTCTCTCCATAAGCAATATCTTTGTCAGGGAATAACTCTTCACTGTAAATCCTACGTGTTCTATTAGATGATAAATCATACTCACTTACCCCATCTGGTTTGCTCCCTACATAAAATGTTGGATCAATAGAATACCATGACATCTTAGATCTTCTATATCCATCCTCTAGAGAATATGCTGGCAAAGCTACATCCACCTTATCTCTATCACTATCTATTTCATTCAATCCATGGAATCCTACTGGTACACTCGATAACTTCCATGAGAGAGGGGACTTAACATCAATAATAGATTGCATTCCTTCAAAATCATCAATGTAAGAAGTTGCTTCACCATTCATCTGATCTAATTTAGAGGAACCTGGTTTTAAATAAGCAAATTCTCCTCTAAACGAAACTCTAGATTCTACATCTGTATCTATATTAGGTAACTTATTAACCATTCTAGTTAAGAAAGGTACTTCAGTAGAATACTGTGCATTCAATCCCCAGATTGTATTATTCACAGCTTCTTGACCATAACTCGACTTATGAGTAAATGGACGTTCTGACATCTGTAAGAATGTACCTCCTAATATAAAGTCTTTGCTAAACTTATGTTCTACGTGCATTCCGAAGAAACGCTTAGTCTGCTGACCAAACATCGTATTATTCTCTACAGAAACTTCGATCGGTGTATTAGATGCTTGTAGTCCTGGATCTAATATCATCACTCGACCTCTACTGTAATCTACTGTATAATCTACTCCTTCTACTAATACCCTACCTGCTGCTCTTACAATAACTGATCCTGGAGCGACATTAAATGATCCAATAGGAATACCTTCTCCCATTGAACTAGAGAATTTCCCTTTTAACTGGAATTTATTCTTCTCATTTTGGCTTCGTAGAGCTTCTGCTTTAGTAGTACGATACATACTTCTAAAGACATACTTTGATTGGTTTTTATTATATGAACTAGATTCGTTATAATCTTCACTTAACTGATTAGCCGAAAGCTTTTTAAATAAGTGCTCTCCAAAAGGCTCAACAGTCGTAAAAATAATACGACCATACATTGGGTCTATCGTAATCCCATCAAATGTATTGCTGTTGTATTGGTTATTATTATTTCCGTATCCTCCACTGTTGCCATACCCTCCATTATTCCCGTATCCGCCGTTATTTCCAAAACCACCATTGTTTCCAAAGCCTCCATTATTACCGCCATATCCTCCATTACCACCATAGCCACCATTGTTATTATTACCATAACCATTATTCATATTACCTGCATTAGTAGGATCAAACGTGTTTTGCATTCCTCCATTAGGCAAAAAGTCAAAGAAACCATCTCCCCCTTGCTGAGGGTCATTCGTATAATTCAATCGGTCTAAATGGAATACTTTTAATAATGGTGTGCGCTCTACATCTGGAGGCAATGGCTTCCCATCCACAGAACTAATATAATTCAGTGGACTCGGATCTGTATAAAGAATATTGAATCTAAACTTATCTTGTGAGATATACATCGCATTCGGAATCTGATAGATATTCTTCATCATCAGTTTCCATACTGGCTGCCCTACTAAAGTAAAATTACTTTTTAATAGCTTCAGAATAAGCGATTGACTCTGTGGCACATCTGGGTTTGCCTCATCTACACCAGGAGGCAATACCGTCATACCTCCATCTGTACCAAACTCCCCCACTTGATATATCTTATCTCCAATAGAGTACTGGAACGCTACAGCAAGAACTTCATCATTAGAAAGTTTTTGTTGTAATGATATGTATCCTAACTGAGGATGGAATGTAAACTCATTGGCACTTAACTTACGTGCTCCCTCTAAACGTACAAAATCTCGTCCTTCTTGTACAGATACATTAAATCCACTTGCACCTGATGTGTTTAATCGAATAGAGGAATTTAAATAATTACCCCCAATGTTTCCTGGGTCATATTGGTTATTCGCATTATCAGGATATGCATTAGGCACTCCATTGATAGTAAAGAAATCAGGCTCAGGCTTAGAAACAACATCTGCATTAGGTCTTCCTAATTTATTCTGTCCTTCTCCTAAATCCTGTATAGCTATAATATTACGTGCATTATTACCTGTTTGATTAACGCGTCCATATCGATTCGTTATCCATACTTCTACACGGGTAATTCTTACTCTACTTTTTATAAAAGGATATTTCTCTAAAGCCTCATCATAGTTATTTCTAAAATAATGAGATAAAAAGAAGTGTCTATCCTCATCATAATCTAACGCATCTAATTCGAACTCTTCTAATGTTCCTGCACCGTCAGCACGAATAGAAGTCGTCTGAGACTTCTGCTCTGAGAATACTCCTGTAATAGTGGTTCTACCGAATTGTAATTCTGTCTTTACCCCAAATAAACTCTGTGCTCCTCTAACTAGCGAACCACTAATAGGCATACTTACATTACCTACTTCTACTTTACGTACGATATCATCTTCGTCTGGTGCGAAAGATAATTTCATCATATTCTGGAAGTCAAAAGTAGCCTGGGTATCATAATTAATATTCACAGCTAGTCTAGTACCTACCATTCCTTGTAATCCCATACTAATGCGTTGATTAAAATCAAACGCCATATTCTTACGATTACGCGTAGATACTACAGGGTTATCTTGTTTACTATAACGAACTCCCATATCAAACTCTACAGATCCTGTAGGTTTAACATCAATAGTATTCGATCCAAAAATAGTACTGAACAACTTCGAATTCACATAATAACGTGGTAACATATCACGCTTGATCTCTTCGTTCTCCTCACGTCCATGCATTACATTAAATCGCTGCTGAAAATACTTACGCAACTCTGCACGCATAATAAGCTCTTCAAACTCTTTACGAGTTAATACAAGAGGATAATTGACATTAAATCCGTCAAAGGTTTTAGTAAAGTAGTAACTATCCGTTAAAGGATCATAGGAGTATGCTTCCTTAATAAGATTAGGATCAGGTATGACAATTTTCCCAATATCATATTGAGTTTGTAAACTATCAGCTACTTGTTCATCTGGATCTTGAGCATACATCCCTTGTACGCTCAAAAAAAGAACAACTAGCCAAAAAAAAATTGACTTTGATATAGGAAATTGCCCCCTCAAAATTTATAAGTTTTTTAAAGCTTGCTTAATGATGAATTCAACAGATGCATCAGGTGTTTGCTTCATAATCTTATCAACAACTTTCTCAGCTGATTTACGTACAAAACCTAATACCTCTAAAGCTGATAACGCTTCATCTGCATTTGTATTGTTAATAACAGGAGAAACTTCATCAATATTATACAATTTTATTACCTTTTCTTGTAAGTCAAGTATAACACGCTGAGCAGTTTTAGCACCAATCCCTTTTACAGACTGGATTGTTTTTACATCAGCAGAAGCAATAGCTTGTAGAAGCTCTTTAGGAGCAATAGATGAAAGCATATTACGCGCAGTATTACCACCAATACCAGAAACTGATATCAATAGTTTAAATAATTCACGTTCTATTTTATCTATAAAACCGAACAGAGTATGTCCGTCTTCTTTTATTTGTAGGTAAGTATATAATCTCAAATTTTCTGAGGAACCAATTTGAGAAAAAGTATGCAGGGAAATATGGATAAGATATCCTACTCCCCCGCAATCTATTACCACTTCTGTGGCTGTTTTTTCTACTAGGCGTCCTTGAATATGTGCTATCATTATTATATCAAATTTTACTTCAAAAATAACAATAAATATTAACTATCTACTAACAAATAACTAATCGCACAACTACTATTCAGAGTACCAGTATATTATTTCTTTTTGCGATTCTCGCGTACTTGAGCATCTACTACAGCTACAGCTGTCATATTAACCATCTCATCAACACTAGCACCTAGTTGGAATACGTGAACAGCTTTATCTAAACCTAAAATAATAGGACCAATAGAAGTCGCTTTATTCAATTCTTTCAACATTTTATAAGTGATATTAGCAGAATCTAGGTTAGGAAAAATAAGTGTATTTACTTTCTTATCTACTAACTTAGAAAAAGGGAATTTCTTCTTCAACATTTCACTATTTAAAGCGAAGTCGATCTGAATTTCACCATCTACAATCATCTCTGGATGTTGATCATGTAAGATACTAACTGCCTCTTTCATTTTTGTTGGAGAAGCATTAGGTGCAGACCCAAAGTTAGCATATGATAACATTGCAACAACAGGTTCCATACCGAACATACGTACAGTCTTCTCTGTCATCACGGCTATTTTAGCTAAATCTTCAGCTGTAGGATCAGGGTTAATAGCAGTATCTGCTAAGAACATTGGTCCTCTCTTCGTCATCATTAAGTTCGTTGTAGCTACTCTGCTTACACCTTGCGCACGAGGTATTAATTCTAAGATAGGTTTAACTACATTAGGATAACTACGAGAATATCCTGTCAACATAGCATCTGCCTGCCCTTCATTCACTAACATAGATGCAAAGTAGTTTCTTTCTAACATTAGTTTACCTGCATCGTATAAAGTAACTCCTTTGCGCTTTCTAGTTGCCCAATAAGCATTAGCAAAAGCAGCTCTTCTTTCTTTTTGCTCATCAGACTTAGGATCAATAATTTCTACATCATCATTAAACTCTATTTCTTTCTTAAGCTCTTGAATAGTTTCTTTATCTCCTAATAAGATTGGAGTCACCATTCCTTCTTCATAAGCAATCTGAGCAGCTTTTAATACATCTAAATGGTCAGCTTCAGCATATACCACACGTTTTGGTTCAGTCTTAGCACGGTTGATTAACATACGTACTAATTTATTATCTGACCCCATTCTTTCTTCTAAAGAAGATTTATATTCTTCCCAATCTGTAATTGGAGCAAGTGCTATTCCACTTTCCATTGCTGCTTTAGCAACTGCAGGAGGAACAACAGATATCAATCTAGGGTCAAATGGTTTTGGGATAATATATTCTCTACCGAAAGTAAACTTAGTCTCTCCGTAAGCAATATTTACTTGCTCTGGCACTGGCTCTTTAGCTAACTTAGCCAAAGCTACTACAGCAGCCATCTTCATTTCTTCGTTAATCTTAGTAGCACGTACGTCTAATGCCCCTCTAAAGATATAAGGGAAACCTAATACGTTATTAACTTGGTTAGGGAAGTCAGAACGACCAGTAGCCATAATAACATCCTTACGTGTAGAAGTTGCAAGGTTATAGTCGATTTCAGGTCTTGGATTAGCCATCGCAAACACGATTGGGTTATCTGCCATCCCTAAAAGCATTTCTGGTTTTAATACATCCGCAGTAGACAATCCGATAAATACATCAGTCCCTTTTAAAGCATCTGCTAAAGAGATATCACTATCAACAGCAAACTCTCTTTGTAAATCTGAAATACGTGTATCGTCTTTCTTTAAAACACCTTTACTGTTAAACATTTTTATATTCTCTTGTTTAACACCAAAAGCTACATACAACTTAGCACATGCGATAGCAGCTGAACCTGCACCAGAAACTACCATCGTAATTTCTTCCATTTTCTTACCAGCTAACTCTACTGCATTTAGTAAAGCTGCTGCTGAGATAATAGCAGTACCATGTTGGTCATCGTGCATTACAGGAATATCTAACTCTTCTTTCAATCTTCTTTCAATTTCAAAAGATTCAGGAGCTTTGATATCCTCTAAGTTAATTCCTCCGAAAGTTGGAGAAATGTTTTTTACAGTTTCGATAAACTTATCTACATCAGTAGTATCTACTTCAATGTCAAAAACATCAATATCAGCAAAAATCTTAAACAGCAATCCTTTTCCTTCCATTACTGGCTTAGATGCTTCAGCTCCGATATCTCCAAGTCCTAGTACTGCAGTACCGTTAGAGATAACAGCAACTAAATTTCCTTTTGCTGTATATTTATATACATTATTTACATCGCTTGCAATTTCCAGACAAGGCTCTGCTACACCTGGTGAATATGCTAAGGCTAAGTCTCTTTGTGATGAATACTTCTTCGTAGGAACAACTTGTATCTTACCAGGCGTTGGTTCAGCATGGTATTTAAGTGCTTCTCTACGTAAACTATCTTTATTCATATATTTACATTTAACGTGATGAACAAAGATAACCTTTTTGTAATATAATTCGGATTTACGAAATTCACTCCCCTAAAAATTGCATATTTCGCAACAAGCCCTCATATTTCGTCCTTTTAATTGCAGATTTTTTAAAAATTTCATTAAAAGTCTCCTTCGTAAGTTCTTTCCATTCGTGCTTTGAATACTCTATTAACGCATTATTAGGAATAAATCTTTGCTCTTTATGGGGAGATGCAAAGCGATTCCACGGACAAACATCTTGACACACATCGCAACCAAACATCCAATTATCTAATTTCCCACTAAAGTCGGTTGGAATATCATCTTTCAATTCTATGGTGAGATATGAAATACATTTACTCCCGTTTACAATATGAGGACTTTCAATAGCTTCTGTAGGACAAGCATCTATACATTTAGTACACGTTCCACAATGATCAGTAGTAGGGCCGTCTTCTTCTAATTCTAAATCAATTATTAATTCAGCAATAAAAAAGAAAGAACCGCTTTTTCTATTAATCAAATTGTTATTCTTACCGACCCATCCCAAGCCAGCCTTAGCTGCCCAAGCTTTATCTAAGACTGGTGCAGAATCAACAAATACACGTCCATCTACAGCCCCTATTTCACTTTCTATAAAGTACAGAAGCTCTTTCAGCTTATCTTTTATCACATGGTGATAATCCTCTCCATAAGCATACTTAGATATTTTATAACTATCACTAATTTGTCTTTCTTCTGGGTAGTAATTTAAAGTTAATGACACAACGCTTTTCGCTCCTTCTACAAGTAATCTAGGATCAAGGCGTTTATCAAAATGATTCTCCATATAAGACATCTGCCCATGCATTTGTTTATTCAACCACTGCTCTAAACGAGGAGCCTCAACTTCTAAGAAATCCGCTTTAGAAATACCACAAGACGAAAAGCCAAGGCGTTTGGCCTCGGCTTTTATAATATTAGAATATTTACTTTTATTTTCAATCATTTAATCACTTCTATGACCACTACATATCAAAAAGCCCACCTTGTGGATGAATTCTTTCTCTACCTAAGTGTTTATAAGCTTTGTCAGTTACCTCACGCCCTCTTGGAGTTCGAACAATAAAACCTTCTTGAATTAAATAAGGCTCATAAACTTCCTCTATTGTTTCACCATTCTCAGAAACAGCAGTCGCTAAGGTAGATAATCCTACTGGTCCTCCCTTAAACTTATCAATAATCGTACTCAATATCTTATTATCCATTTCATCTAATCCAAAAGAATCTACATTCAATGAATTTAAGGCGTATTTAGAAATCTCGATATCAATATCACCATTCCCTTTTATCTGTGCGAAATCACGTACACGTCTCAACAATGCGTTTGCAATACGAGGTGTTCCTCTACTTCTTCCCGCTATTTCTATAGCAGCTTCTAGATCAATATGAACACCTAATATAGAAGCACTACGTTCAATAATAGTCGCTAATAGTTCCTTATTGTAATACTGAAGGCGACTTTGAATACCAAAACGAGCACGCATAGGTGAAGTCAATAAACCAGAACGAGTAGTCGCACCTACTAATGTAAAAGGATTTAAATGAATCTGAACCGTACGTGCATTCGGACCAGACTCTATCATAATATCAATCTTAAAGTCCTCCATAGCAGAATACAAATACTCTTCTACTATAGGGCTTAAACGATGAATCTCATCAATAAATAAAACATCACGTTCCTCAAGATTAGTTAATAATCCAGCTAAATCACCTGGTTTATCTAAAACTGGCCCAGAAGTGATCTTAATTCCCACATCAAGTTCATTAGCTAAAATATTAGCTAACGTAGTCTTACCAAGTCCTGGAGGTCCATGAAACAAAGTATGATCTAAAGCTTCTCCCCTTTGATTAGCAGCTTCAACGAAAATCTTTAAATTCTCTAATACCTGATCTTGCCCAGCAAAATCATCAAAAGACAGCGGGCGTAACTTCTTCTCAACATCTAATTCATCAGAAGAAAAGTGCTTATTAGTTGGGTTTAAATTCTCATTCATAGTACAAATATAATTCAAATATCAGAGTCTACACTAACAAAAAAAGTCATCCTTTCGGATGACTTTTTAATATCTATAAGAAATATAATCTTAGTGATGTAATTCCTCTTCACCTGCAACGAATGGCATGTTTTGAGGAGCGTAATCTTCTGGTAATCCAGGTTTACTATAGTCATAAGGCCATCTGTAAACAACTGGTAATTCTCCAGGCCAGTTACCATGAATATGTTCAACTGGTGTAGTCCACTCAAGAGAGTTACTTCTCCATGGGTTCTGAGTAGCTTTCTTACCATAGAAAATACTATAGAAGAAGTTCCATAAGAACACTAATTGGAAAGCAGATCCAACTAAAGCGAATACTGTAATTAACACGTTTACATCGTAGAACTCATCAAATAATGGGAATGCAGTATTTGAATAATAACGACGTGGTAAACCAGCTAATCCGATGAAGTGCATTGGGAAGAATACTCCGTAAGCACAAACTGCAGTTACCCAGAAATGGATATAACCTAAGTTTTTATTCATCATACGTCCGAACATTTTAGGGAACCAGTGGTAGATACCAGCAAACATTCCGTAAAGAGCAGAAATACCCATTACTAAGTGGAAGTGAGCAATAACGAAATATGTATCGTGAACGTTGATATCTAATGTTGAATCTCCTAAAATAATCCCTGTTAAACCTCCTGTAATAAACGTAGATACGAATCCAATACAGAATAACATTGCAGGGTTCATTTGGATATTACCACTCCAAATTGTAGTGATATAGTTGAATGCTTTTACTGCTGAAGGAATTGCAATCAACAATGTAGTAAATGTAAATACAGATCCTAAGAATGGGTTCATACCAGATACGAACATGTGGTGTCCCCATACAATTGTTGATAAGAAAGCAATACCTAAGATAGAAGCAATCATCGCACGGTAACCGAAAATTGGTTTACGAGCGTTACAAGCAATAATTTCTGACGTAATACCCATCGCTGGTAAAATTACGATATATACCTCAGGGTGACCTAAGAACCAGAATAAGTGCTCATATAATACAGGAGAACCTCCTTGGTAATGTAATACCTCTCCAGCTAAATAAATATCTGATAAGAAGAATGATGTTCCAAAACTTCTATCGAATAACAATAATAAAGCTGCTGATAATAAAACTGGGAATGATACGATACCAATAATAGCTGTAGTAAATAAAGCCCACACTGTTAATGGTAATCTTGTCATAGACATTCCTTTAGTTCTTAAGTTAATTACTGTAGCAACATAGTTTAACGATCCCATTAAAGAAGATGCGATAAAGATTGCCATAGATACTAACCATAATGTCATCCCCATTCCTGAACCAGGAATAGCCTGTGGTAATGCACTCAATGGAGGATATACTGTCCATCCAGAAGATGCTGGTCCTCCTTCTACAAATAATGAAATAATCATTAATACTGCAGAGATGAAGAATAACCAATAAGATAACATATTTAAGAATCCTGAAGCCATATCACGTGCTCCAATCTGCAATGGAATAAGTAAGTTCGAGAACGTACCACTTAATCCAGCAGTTAAAACGAAGAATACCATTATGGTACCGTGCATCGTTACTAGGGCAAGATAAGCATCATTTTTCATAACTCCATCAGGAGCCATTTTATCACCTAAAAACCATTTGAATACTGTGAAAGATTCTTCTGGCCAAGCAATTTGCATTCTAAATAACAGAGACATTCCAATCCCGATGATTCCCATAATAATACCTGTAATCAAGTATTGTTTAGCAATCATCTTGTGGTCTAAACTAAACACATATTTAGTAAAGAAGTTCCCTTTATCGTGATGATCATGATCATGTGAGTGATCGTGATTGTTTTCGTGTCCTTCTACTGACATAGTTATAGATTGATTTTAATATGTGAGTTTTATTTTCCTACTTGAGCGATAGCTTCAGTTTCAACTTCTTCAACTGCTGCAGGAACTTCCTCTACTGCTGGAGCAGGTGCGTTGCTAGCTTTTTCAGCAGCAACTTGCTCTTTTAATGTAGGAAGCTCTTTTAACCAAGATTCGAATTCTTCAGGAGTCTCTACAACAACTTTCATTTGCATGTTATAGTGAGAAGCTCCACAAATCTTATTACATAAAATTAAATAATCAAATGAATAAGGTTCTAATGCCTCTTCTCCTTTAGCGATTAACTCTTGGCTTCTTTCAGCTCTAATATCGTTAATATTACTAACTTTTTTTACAATCGCCTCACGCTCTCTCATTTCTGCTGTAGTAACAGTAGGAACGAAAGCAAACTGAGTAACCATACCAGGAACACAGTTCATTTGTGCTCTAAAGTGAGGTAAATAAGCTGAGTGAAGTACGTCTTGAGAACGGAATTTTAATACTACTTTTTTACCTTTTGGTAAGTGTAATTCTTTTGCCATTTTATCATCAGCAGCATTCGGGTCAGACATATCTACCCCAACTAAATTGATACCTTCTATAAAACGAACGTTAGCTTTACCTAAAGTGTTATCTGTTCCAGAGTAACGAACATCCCATCCGAATTGTTTAGCATATACTTCAACAATAAGAACGTCTTCTTCTTCATCTACAAACATAATATCATTCCAAGCAAATAATCCATAAAGAATTAAACCTGATAATGTAATTACAGGAATAATTGTCCAAAGAGCTTCTAACTTATCATTATCTGAATAGAAACGAGCTTTTCTACCGTTTATTCCACGTCCTTTGAATGCAAAGTAGTGTAATAAGAACTGAGTAAAAATTTGAACAACAAAAATTAACCCCATTGAGATCCACATTAAATTGTCAACCTCTTTTCCGTGCTCTGACGCAGGGTTATCCATCAAAGGAAAGCTTCCATACTCAACTAAACAGAATATAGTAAAGATATAGATGAATCCTAAGAAAGCGAAAGTCAAATAACCATTGATGTTATTATCCTTCTCATTAGCGATCTCTGTAGAAATATCATCAGGGTGAGAACCTACTTGAGTTAAATCAAATATTTTCGTCAATTGCCATACAGCAACTCCTAATAATACAACCGCAGCTAATATTAATAAACTTGTCATTTGTTTATTTTTAAATATTAATAGTGAAAATGTTTACTCTCTTCAATCAATGGGTTATTCTTAGCTAATAATGGCGCTTTAGCAATTGCACTAAATCCTACATAGATAAATAATCCGATGAAGAAAATAAGTGAAGCTATCTCAGAAACACCAATAAACCAAGAACCTCCAACTGTACCAGGAGAGATCATCATAAAGAAGTCAATATAGTGACCTACGATGATACAAGATCCTGCCATTACAACAATCCAAGTTAAACGTTTGAAATCTGTATTGATCAATAATAATAATGGCAATAAGAAATTCAATACTAACATTCCGAAGAATGGTAAGTTATACTCTTGAATTCTGAAGATGAAGTAAGTTACCTCCTCTGGAATATTAGAATACCACTGTAACATGAATTGAGAGAACCAAAGATAAGTCCAGAATATACTTAATCCAAACATAAATTTAGCTAAATCGTGAATATGACTAGTATTAACATATTCTAAGTATCCTTTGTTCTTTAAATAAAGAGTAACAAAAGCGATAGTTGTAATAGCTGTTACGAAGAAACTAGCGAACACATACCATCCGAATAATGTACTATACCAGTGAGTATCAATTGACATAATCCAATCCCAAGATGCCATAGACTCAGTAACAATAAAGAATACTAAGAAAGCAGCTGAAGCTTTAAATATCTTTTTGTAGTAAGTTTGATCACCACTCTCATCTAAAGCTAAAGATTGTTTACGAGCATAAATTCTATAAAAGTTCCATCCTGCTAAATAGATAACTGTTCTAATTAAGAAGAAAGGTACGTTTAAGTATCCAGCTTTTCCTTGAATAATTGGATCTGCATCAACTACTGCTTGGTCAGCCCATATAAATAAATGGTTTCCTCCCAATACAGAAATTAATAAAATCACGAAGAATATAACTGATCCTGGTAATACATAAGCAGATAATCCTTCCATTACTCTGAATAATACTGGAGACCATCCAGCACTAGCAGCATTGTTAATAGCATAAAAAGTTAAAATACCTACAGCTACTAACATAACGAATATACAAGCTACATATAACGCTGTCCAAGGTTTGTTTTGCATTTGACCAAGAACATGTTCTAAATGTTTTTGATGTTCAGCATGATCAGCGTCAGACACAGAGTGGTCTGCAGCAGATACATGATGCTCACCACCATCATGATGAGCTTGCTCAGTTAAGATCTGCTCTACTTCAGCAGTTGTCTTAGGGGCACTGAAGAAACCATATGCAATCCCTACAAGTCCAAGAACCATAAGGACGATTGCAAAAGTCTTCAAATTTTTTGAAAATGTGTACATATCTAAACTTTCAAATAAGTTTTACAATTTATTATTCTGATTTCAATTTTAATACGTAATCTGTTACTAACCAACGTTCATGTTGAGTTAATTGGTTAGCATGAGATCCCATTGAATTCAAACCATAAGTAATTACGTGGTAGATTCCTCCTTCTGTAAGTTCTCTATCTTTATAGTTAGGAACCCCTAAGAATTTTTCTTTCTTCACTAAATTACCTTTTCCATCCCCAGCTCCTCCGTGACAAACTGAGCAGTAAATTGTATATAACTCTTTACCTTTTTCTAAATCTTTCTCCTCAGCAGATAATGGTGATTTTAGATTTAATCTAGCCATTGCTAAACCTTCTGTAGTATTCTCATACTCCTCAGGTGAAAATCCGCGTGGTATAGATCCTTCAGCAGGTAACTGACCTTCTTTACCATTTTTAAAAACTGTAGTAGGAACTTCAGAATATGTCTCATATGCAGATGACTCATACATATTTGGCATGAATTGATAGTTTGAACGTTCTTTATTAAAACAAGAAGTAGTCAAAACTGATACCCCTACTAAAGCTACTATTTTATATATCGTTTTCATTCTACAATTGCTTTTCAATTACTTTAACTTCAACTGCTCCCGTTTGTTTGAAGAACTCAATCGCTGCTGCTTCATCAGTTTTCAAAGCTACTTCCATTAAGAAGTGATCATCTGTAGTTCTAACATCAGGATTCTCAGCTTTCTTGAAAGGCCATAATTTACTTCTCATAAAGAAAGTAAGAACCATTAAGTGAGCTGCAAATAATACAGTCATCTCAAACATAATTGGAACGAATGATGGCATATTCTGAATGAAGCTAAAACTTGGTTTACCTCCAATATCTTGTGGCCAATCTACAATCATAATATAATACATCATGAATGTACCAAAAGAAAGTCCAACTAAACCATACAAGAAAGCACAAATAGCTAATCTTGTAGGTTTTAATCCCATAGCCTTATCTAGACCGTGTACTGGGAATGGTGTATAGATTTCTTCAATATGATGATGAGCATCTCGTGTTTCTTTTACAGCATGTAACAACACATCATCATCGTTGTATAGTGCGTGAATTACTTTATTACTCATAATATATTAATGATTTAAAGATTGATGATTCTCTTTGCTGTCTCTTTCTTTTTTGTAAAACTCTCCTGAAGATTTCAAGATTGTTTTTACCTCTGCTTGTGCAATTACAGGGAAACTTCTTGAATATAATAAGAATAATACGAAGAAGAAACCAATTGTACCGATGTAAATACCAGCATCTACGAATGTAGGTTGGAACATTGTCCATGAAGATGGTAAGTAATCTCTGTGTAATGATGTAACGATAATTACGAAACGCTCAAACCACATCCCCACGTTTACTACTAAAGAGATAACAAACGATGCTAAGATATTAGTTCTAATTTTCTTGAACCACATTACCTGTGGAGAAATTACGTTACAAGTCATCATTAACCAGTAAGACCACCAGTAAGGTCCTGTTGCACGGTTTAAGAAAGCGTATTGTTCATACTCTACTCCTGAATACCAAGCAACCCATAACTCAGTAATATATGCTACCCCAACGATAGAACCAGTGATCATTACAATAATGTTCATTAATTCAATGTGTTGTACTGTAATATAATCTTCTAAGTTAGAAACTTTTCTCATGATGATAAGCAGGGTATTTACCATTGCGAATCCAGAGAAGATAGCTCCTGCTACGAAATATGGAGGTAAGATTGTAGTGTGCCATCCAGGAATAACTGAAGTGGCAAAGTCAAAAGATACAATCGTGTGTACAGAAAGTACAAGAGGAGTAGCTAAACCAGCTAATACTAATGACACTTCCTCAAAACGTTGCCAGTCTTTTGCACGACCTGACCAACCAAATGATAAGATTGAGTATATTCTTTTTGTAAATGGCGTTATAGCTCTATCACGTAACATAGCGAAGTCAGGTAGTAAACCAGTCCACCAGAAAACTAATGATACTGATAAATACGTAGAAATCGCGAATACGTCCCATAATAATGGTGAGTTAAAGTTAACCCATAACGATCCGAACTGGTTAGGAATAGGTAATACCCAATATGCTAACCATGGACGTCCCATGTGAATGATAGGGAATAAACCAGCCTGAACTACTGAGAAAATTGTCATTGCCTCAGCAGAACGGTTGATCGCCATTCTCCATTTTTGTCTAAATAATAATAATACTGCAGAAATTAACGTACCAGCGTGACCGATACCTACCCACCAAACGAAATTGGTAATATCCCAAGCCCATCCAATGGTTTTATTTAATCCCCAAGTTCCAATACCTGTACCTACAGTGTAAGCCATACAACCTACTCCCCATAGAAACGCTAATAAAGCTAAAGTAAAAACTCTCCACCATAGTTTATTCGCTCTCCCTTCTACAGGTCTAGCCACATCCACAGTTATATCGTGATATGATTTCTCACCAATAACTAAAGGTTTTCTAATGGGTGCTTCGTAATGTGACGACATAATCCTTTATATGTTTCTTTAATTAATAATTCTTTTAACTAGATATTTCTAACCTTAACGTGATAGAATACATTTGGTTTTGTTCCAATGTGCTCTAATAAATGGTAAGCTCTATCTGACTCAGCTAATTTAGTAATTTCTGACTCTTTATCATTTACATCACCAAATACCATCGCTCCACTTGAACAAGCTGCAGAACATGCAGTTTCAAATTCATTTGGACGAATTGCTCTACCTTCATTCTTAGCTTTTAAGATTGTAGATTGAGTCATTTGGATACATAATGAACATTTCTCCATTACCCCTCTTGAACGAACTACAACGTCTGGGTTTAATACCATACGTCCTAAATCATCATTCATGTTGTAATCGAAAGCATCGTTCTGAGAATATAAGAACCAGTTGAAACGTCTAACTTTGTAAGGACAGTTGTTTGCACAGTATCTTGTACCAACACAACGGTTATAAGCCATATGGTTTTGTCCTTGACGACCATGAGATGTAGCAGCTACTGGACACACAGTCTCACATGGAGCGTGGTTACAGTGTTGACACATTACTGGTTGGAAAGCCACTTGTGGGTTTTCAGCTGGATGTTCTAATTCTTGGAACACTTCACGGTATTCTCCGAATCCACTTGCATTAACTTTTTTCTCGATATCTCCTGCGAATGTATCTTCTGAAGAGTAGTATCTATCGATACGTAACCAGTGCATATCTCTACTTCTTCTGACTTCTGACTTACCTACTACAGGTACGTTATTTTCAGCGTGACAAGAGATAACACAAGCACCACATCCAGTACATGCATTTAAATCAATTGATAAGTTGAAGTGATGTCCAACTGATCTATCAAATGATTCCCAAATATCAATAGTAGAAGCTTGTACAGTCTGGTGATCGTAAGAAACCACAGGTTTAATATTCCAGTCTTCAGCATCTTTTGTATTGAAGATCTCTAATGTAGTATCTTTTAAGATATCACCTCTACTCATTAAAGTGTTTTGTAACTGAACACAAGCGAACTCATGATCACCACCTACTTGAGTAATAGCAGCACTTTGTACTCCATTACAGTCTTTGTATAATGTGTAAGCATTAACACCTACTTGCATTTCTTCTTTTAATGCAGCTTTTCTACCGTAACCGAATGCTAAACCGATAGTTCCTTGAGCTTGTCCAGGTTGGATAATAGCAGGTACTTTCTCTAATTTAACACCGTTAGCTTCGATAGTTACATAGCTACCATTAAGACCACCATTAGCAACGTGATAATTTTTAATTCCTAATGACTCAGCATCAGCTTGAGCTACAGTTACGTAGTTATCCCAAGATACACGAGTGATAGGGTCTGGGAACTCTTGTAACCAAGGGTTATTAGCTTGTTGTCCGTCTCCCATACCAGTTTTAGTATAGAATACTAACTCTAAACCGTCTACTTTCTTAGCAGAAGCTAATGCAGATGCAGCAGCTGAGAAATCAGCAGAAGCACTTACTTTAGAGTTTGTTCCAACAACAGCAAAACCATCGTGTACTAATTGATTCCAAGTTTTATCAGCTACATAAGACTTACCTACATTCTTAACATAGTCATAGTATGCAGTATTGCTTCCTGACCATAATAACAATGAATCTTGTAATTGTCTAGTGTCAAATAATGGACGGATTGTAGGTTGAGTTACAGAGTAGTGACCTTTTCTAATCATTACATCTCCCCAAGATTCTAAGTAGTGTGGAGCTGCAGCAGCAACAGTAGAAAGTAAAGCTGTTTCATCTTCTTTCAATGAGAAAGAAACTGACGTTTTTACTTTTTTCAATCCTTCTACGAAAGCAGCAGAATCAGCTAAAGTATACACTGGGTTAACACCTGACATAATCAACGTGTGAACTTTACCAGCGTTCATATCTTTTACTAATTGTCCTACTTGAGTAGCATTACCTTGTCTAACATATTTTGTTTGCTCTGGTAAGAAAGCTTCAGATTGTAACGCTTCGTTGATTGCAAATACTAATAATTGAGCATTTACATCATCAAGACCTGTTACAACAACTCCTTTATTTCCAGCAGATTTAAGTTGACTAGCTGCTTTTTTAATAGCATCTTCATACTTATCTACAGCTGGAGCAGAAGCGCTTCCTCCTACGATAGCATTGTATAACTTAACTAATGCAGCTTTTTGATTAGCTACAGTTAATGGAATTCTCACGTCAGCATTAGCTCCTGATAAAGACATATTTGCCTCCATTTGGATATGCTTAGACATTTTTCCATTTTTAGGAATACGTTTTTGAGCGTAAGCTGAATCGTATCCTCCTCCTTGCCAATCTCCTAAGATATCAGCACCTACAGAAACGATTACATCAGCAGCACCGAAATCGTAATCTGCTAATCCACGTACACCATAAGCCTTCTCATAAGCATCTGCAGCAGCAGATGAAGATACAGCATCATATACAACGTGTTTAGCTGTTGGGTTAGCAGCGATAAACTCTGCTATAATTTTATCAGTAGATGGGCTAGCCATTGTATTCGTTAATAATACAACGTTTCCTCCATTTGCTTTTGCATCTTGTAGACTTGCTCTAACTTTTGCATCTACCTCATCCCATGAAGCACTTTTACCACTGATTTTAGATCCTTTCAAACGAAGGCTATCATACATTGATAAAACTGATGCGTTCACACGAGCGTTAGCTCCTGAGTAAGCATTAGCTAGTCTGTTATTATCAACTTTGATTGGACGCCCCTCACGAGTTTTGATCAGAACGTTTACAAAGTCAAATCCATCAGCAATAGTCGTTGCATAATAATCTGCAACACCAGGAATAATCTCTTCTGGCTGTACTACATACGGAATAGATTTCACAACAGGTCCCTCACATGCAGCTAAAGTTGCTGCTGCAGTAGAAAAACCTACATATTTCAAAAAGTCTCGACGAGTAGTTGATGAAGAAGACAATTTACTTTGATCTCCAAGAAATTCATCAGTAGGAATTTCTTCAACAAACTCATTGTTTCTTAGCGACTCAACAATAGAACTATTTTCATTCAGCTCCTCAACACTTTTCCAGTATTTTTTGTTTGATGCCATTGTATATATATATTAGCTTCTTATTCTTAATTTATTAATAGTGACATTTACCACACTCTAAACCTCCCATTTGAGCTACAGTCAATTTCTCAACTCCGTACTTCTCTGATAATTCTTTGTGAATTTTAGCGTAGTACTCATTGCTCTCTAACTTAACGTCAGTTTTTCTGTGACAGTCAATACACCATCCCATTGTTAATGGAGAGTGTTGTCTCATAATTTCCATTTCTTCAACTGGTCCGTGACAAGTTTGACATTCTAAACCTGCAACATTTACGTGTTGAGAGTGGTTGTAGTATGCGAAGTCAGGAAGATTGTGAATTCTAACCCACTTAACTGGCTTCTCTTTTCCAGTATATTTATTTGTCGAAGGATCCCATCCTACTGCATCATATAATTTTTGAATCTCTGCAGTATAGAACTCTGGAGTGTACTTACCGTAGTCTTTTCCAGCTTCACCTGTAAACTCATTGATATTCTCATGACAGTTCATACAAACGTTCAATGAAGGAATACCTGAAGTTTTACTAGATCTTGCAGCAGAGTGACAGTATTTACAGTCAATACCGTTATCTCCAGCGTGAATCTTGTGAGAGAAGTGAATTGGTTGTACTGGCTCATACCCTTGGTCAACACCTACTTGCATCATCCATCCATACGCGAAGTACGATCCGAATAACACTAATACGATAACAGAAACAATCACTAAAAATTTATTTTTAACGAATGCTGTACACAATGGAATTGATTTACGTACTTCAGGAGTTAATCCATTAACCTCTACTACTTTGTTTAATACTCTCTTAACGAAGAATAACATAGTTACTAGAAGCATCAATACAACAACTAAAGCTCCTAATACAATAATATTAGAAACACCATCATTGTTAGCTTGACTAGTAGCTCCACCTTGCCCATCAGTTGGAGGTGCAGGAGCAGCTTTCTCTTCTGAAGTATAAGCTAAGATATTATCAATGTCTTCGTCTGACAATCCAGGGAAGTCATTCATAACAACCTTATTCCAGTCGTTAAATAATTTAACAGCAGCAGCATCTCCAGATTTAATCAATGAAGAACTACTTTTAATCCACTTGTGTAGCCAAGCTACATCATGTCGTTCAACTACTCCACGAAGAGCTGGTCCAGTAGAATTTCCATCCAACTTGTGACATGCTGCACAGTTAGAGTTAAACAATTCCTTACCTTTTGCCACATCTTGAGCAAACGAAATTGTAGTAAACGATAGCATTAACGCTAAACAAAAGAATAAAATCTTTGAAAACGAATTATGGTTACCCACTTTTTTCATAGTTATAAAATGATTTTCAACTAAACTTGGTCTTATTTAACAGCCAATTAGACCGCTATCTTATACACCTTATTTACAAACTCCGACAAAAATACAATTTATGAGTTACTCTTAAAACCTTTACTATGCTTAAAATACAATTTATATACGTTCTAAATAACATACGATTACCTCATTATCAAGATAATTTGTAAATTTGCCATAAACATTATTCATTATGAGATTTTTAAGAAATTTTCTTGTCTTAATTCTAGTTCTATTTACTAATCACGTAATTATAGCTCAATCGTCTAAAACCACTTTAAACGAACCCTCAGCCATAAAAGAACTACTAAATAAGAAGAAAAACACAAATACGTCAACAACTGTTAACGATAAATACAAAATTCAGATTTTTTACGGCAAAAACGCAGAAGCGAGAGTTGCCTTAAACAACTTTAGAAGACTTTATCCAGATGTTAATGCTACGATAATTTATACCAATCCTTCTTACAAAGTTTTAGTAGGAAATTATAAAACTAGACTAGAAGCAGAACGCAACCTGAGAGCTATTCAAAAAGACTTTGAACTCTCACTTTTATTGCGCCCAGGCAAATAAATCACACCATATAATACAAAGGGTTATTAGTTAAATCTAATAACCTTTTTTTAATTAAAAAGAAAGCCCCAACATCACTGTTGAGGCTTTTTATTTATCTGTGATTCTAAGTACACTTTAAGACTTAAATCATTCCGTAATTTATCCAACTAAGTTAATAATCTTACCAGGAACAATAATTACTTTCTTAGGCTCTCTACCCTGAAGTTGAGCTACTGTTCTTTCGTCTGCTAAGATGATTGCTTTAATCTCTTCTTCTGATAAATCTAATGGTAACTCAATCTTAAATCTCATCTTTCCATTAAACGACACAGGATACTCTTTTGCACTCTCTACTAAGTAAGATGCATTGAATTCTGGGAACTCTGCATACGTCACAGATGTAGTATGTCCTAGCATAGACCATAATTCCTCTGCAATATGTGGAGCATAAGGAGATACCACAATTGCTAATGGTTCTAAAATAGCTCTGTGATTACATTTTAGCTGTGACAATTCATTTACACAAATCATAAACTGTGAAACTGAAGTATTGAAAGAGAAGTTCTCTATATCCTCAGTTACCTTCTTGATTGTTTTGTGAAGTGATTTATACATCTCTGCTGTTGGCTCATCATTTGTCACGATCACACCATTATCATCAGCATATAATCTCCACAATTTCTTTAAGAAACCGGCTACCCCAGAAATACCAGCTGTATTCCATGGTTTAGCTTGTTCTAATGGCCCTAAGAACATTTCGTATAGACGAAGTGTATCCGCTCCATACTCATCACAGATATCATCCGGATTCACCACGTTGAAGTAAGACTTAGACATCTTCTCAACTTCATGTCCTACGATATACTTACCATTGGCATTTAATACAAACTCTGCATTTGCATAATCAGGTCTCCATGCTTTAAATCCTTCTGTATCTAATTCTGATGAAGAATTAACTAATCCAACATAAGCATATAGCTGTTGAACCTTCTCATCCTTGATCATATCTTTAGAAATGAATTTATTTGTGCCCTCTATTCTATAAACAAAGGCAGAAGTACCTAAAATCATTCCTTGGTTAATCAATTTCTTGAAAGGCTCTTCTGTTGGAGCCACTCCCATATCTTTTAAGAATTTGTTCCAGAAACGGCTATATAATAAGTGTCCTGTAGCATGCTCACTACCTCCTATATATAAATCTACATTTTGCCAATACGCTAATGCTTCTGGAGAAGCGATATCTTCTGTATTCTGAGGATCCATATAACGCATCCAGTACCAAGAAGAACCAGCCCACCCAGGCATTGTGTTTAACTCTAGAGGGAATACCGTTACCCCATCTATCTTTTCGTTTTCTACTACTCTATTATTAATAGTATCCCACGCCCATACAGCTGCATTACCTAAAGGTGGTTGACCATCTTCTGTTGGTAAATACTTCTCTACTTCAGGAAGAACGATTGGCAAGTATTTTTTGTCAATCATCTTAGGAAGGTTGTTCACATAGTACACTGGGAATGGTTCACCCCAATAACGCTGACGTGAAAATACTGCGTCACGCAAACGGTAGTTTGTCTTTCCTTTTCCATGTCCTATTTTCTCTAATGCTTCGATAGCCTTAAGAGTAGCTTCTTTAAACCCTAATCCATTTAAGAAATCAGACTCTACTAATAAGAAACCTTCTTTCTCTGCATACGCCTCTTCTGAGATATCTTTGTCAAAGATATTTTTGATTGTAATACCGAAGTGTTTTGCAAAAGCATAGTCTCTTGTATCTCCAGCAGGAACAGCCATTACAGCTCCTGTACCGTATCCAGCTAACACATAATCACCTATCCAGATTTCAATAGATTCTTTTGTGAACGGGTGCTCCGCATACGCTCCCGTAAACACACCAGAGATAGTCTTCACATCAGCCATACGGTCACGCTCACTTCTCTTAGAAGTAGCATCTATATAAGCTTCTACAGCTTCTTTTTGTTCTGCTGTAGTAATCTTTCTTACTAAATCGTGCTCTGGAGCAAGAGTCATAAAACTCACCCCAAAGATAGTATCAGGTCTAGTAGTGAACACTTCTATCGTATCATCACTTTCTTTCAAGTTAAATACTACAGATGCTCCCACAGATTTCCCTATCCAGTTTCTTTGGCTCTCTTTAATACTCTCTGTCCAGTCGATATCTTCTAGCCCTTGAAGTAGACGCTCTGCATAAGCAGAAATACGCATACTCCATTGCTTCATTTTTTTTCTAACTACAGGGTGTCCTCCTCTTTCAGACAGACCATCTTTAATCTCATCATTCGCTAATACCGTTCCTAAAGCAGGACACCAGTTAACTTCAGTTTCTGCTAAGTAAGTCATTCTATATTTTAATAGAATCACCTCTTTCTCATCAGCTGATAACGCATTCCACTGAGCAGCGCTAAAGATCTCGATCGCATCATCAGACACAGCCTGTACATTTGCATTCCCCTCTTTTTCGAAGATAGCTACTAATGTATCTATAGATTCCGCTTTATCACTTACTTTATTATACCACGAATTGAACAATTGGATAAAGATCCATTGTGTGTGTTTATAATAATCCGCATTCGAAGTACGCACCTCTCTACTCCAGTCAAATGAAAAACCGATCTTATCTAATTGTTCTCTATAACGATCAATATTTACTTCTGTAGTCACAGCAGGATGTTGTCCTGTCTGGATAGCATATTGTTCAGCTGGCAACCCGAAGCTATCATATCCTTGTGGATGAAGAACATTAAAACCTTTTTGACGTTTATAACGAGTAAAAATATCCGAAGCTATGTATCCGAGTGGGTGCCCCACATGTAATCCTGCTCCAGATGGGTAAGGGAACATATCTAATACGTAATACTTAGGCTTGTCAACATTATTTTCTGTTTTGAAAGTTTGGTTTTCTTTCCAAAATTTCTGCCATTTAGCTTCAATTTCGTTTGGATAATACTTCATACTATTATATATATCAATTTTTATACTTTGGTTAGTTCTTCGATCACACTATAATAACCCAGAAAACTGATCTTGAATCTTAAGCAAACAAAACCATTTTTCTAACACCATTCTAAGTTTGACAAAAAAAACCGTCAATTCAGGCAAAAATAAACTATATTTATAACAATTAGAAAACTTTAATCGTTATTGTCTCAATAAAAACATTTTTGTTTGTTATTTTTACGCACTTAAAATTTGATATATGGCTAGCTCTTATGAAAAATATCAAAAGCGAAAACTAATTTCGTCTTATTTTTCAGTTATACTTAGTATTTTCTTGGTCCTATTCCTATTAGGATCGCTAAGTCTATTCGTTATTAATTCTAAAAAAATCTCTGACAACTTTAGAGAGAATATACCTATGACTATATTCTTTGAGAAGAATACTTCTAAAGCTGAATTAGAGAAATTTGGAAAGAAACTAGAAAAGCACACCTATATAAAGGAACATCGTTTCGTATCTAAAGAAGATGCTGCCAAAGAACACCAAGAGACATTAGGTGAAGACTTCGTCGATTACTTAGGATTCAACCCATTACAAGACTCTTACGATATCCACTTAAAAGGAGAATATGTTGTTAATGACAGTATAGATATAATCCTTAAAGAATTCAATGCTAATACAGCGATAAGCGATATTAAATATGACAAACAACTAGTAGATTTAGTCAATGAGAATGTAGATAAGATCACGAAGTGGGTGCTTATTATAGCAGCTTTTCTTACGGTTATATCTATGCTATTAATCAATAGTTCTCTACGTCTATTAATTTTCTCTAGTCGTTTTACGATTAAGACCATGCAAATGGTAGGAGCTACAAAGCGCTTCATCAGACGCCCATTTATCAGACATAGTATGAAGCTAGGGCTAATAGGTTCTATATTAGCTATCATTGCTATTACTGCCCTTACATTCTATGCAGACAGTAAACTACCTGATCTAAATATCAACCCTAAAGAAGATTATATGCCTCTAGTGATCGTATCCTGTGGAATATTAATCTTAGGAGGAATCATCACTAGTATCAGTACATTCTTTGCAACACAAAGATTCTTAAACCTAAAATCAGACGAACTTTATTAAATATGAAAGATCAAGATCAAAACCAGAACGTGCTTCTTTTTACGAAGAAGAACTATATTATACTACTGGTAAGTATAGCTTTAATCGCACTTAGTTTTTTCTTAATGGCTGGTGCTACTAACGATGTTCCTACAGAGTTTAATGAAGACATCTATAGCTTTAGACGTATTCACCTAGCTCCTACAGTATTCTTTATCGGGATAGGAGTAGCAGTTTATGCAATATTTAAAAAAGACAATAAATAATATAACTACATTAAATGGATTTAATACAAGCTATCCTCCTAGCCATAGTAGAGGGATTAACAGAGTATCTACCAGTATCTTCTACTGCACATATGATATTCGTAAGTTCTGCTTATGGTATTCAAGAAGACGAATTCGTAAAATTATTTCAAACAGCTATACAGTTTGGAGCTATTCTAGCCGTAGTGGCACTATACTGGAGAAAGTTCTTTGACTTCAGCAAACTGAACTTCTATAAAAAACTAGTCTTAGCAGTTATCCCTGCTCTAGTATTAGGTAAGCTATTTGACGAAGCCATTGACAAGGTATTAGGAGAGACTATCTATATCGCGATTATGTTGATTATTGGTGGTTTTGTATTAATCTTTATAGACAAATACTTTAAGAACCCTAAGACAGTTCGCGAAGAAGACATTACTGTTAAACAAGCTATTACTATTGGGTTTTGGCAGTGTCTTGCGATGATGCCAGGTACGAGCCGTTCTGCTGCATCTATCATTGGAGGTATGCAACAAGGACTTTCTAGACAAGTAGCTGCAGAGTTCTCATTCTTCTTAGCTGTGCCTACGATGGCAGCTGTGACTGTGTACTCTATTGTACTAAAAAAATATGAATCAGGAAGAATCGGATATGAGATACTACTTGACAATCCTGATAATATGAAGTTATTCTTATTAGGGAATGTTATTGCATTTATTGTATCAATTGTTGCTATTAAATTCTTCATCGGAATCATTAAAAAGTACGGTTTTAAACCTTGGGGATACTACAGAATTATAGCTGGAGCTATACTATTATTATACTTCGGATACCTTAAATAAGAATGATACAATACAATACAGAAGCCTTTCAGAGTGGGCAAATACTATTAATAGACAAACCGCTGCACTGGTCATCATTTCAGGCAGTAAACAAAATTAAATGGCTATTAAAAAAGCACTTTGACTTAAAAAAGATTAAAGTAGGACATGCAGGAACTTTAGATCCTTTAGCCTCAGGACTTCTTATCATCTGTACAGGTAAAGCCACAAAACAAATCAGTGAATTACAGGGACAAATAAAAGAATATACAGGGACCATCACACTAGGGGGTACTACCCCATCTTATGATTTAGAGACAGAGATAGACCAGACCTTCCCTACAGAGCATATTACAGAAGCTCTGCTAGAAGAAGCTAGACTATCCTTTATGGGAACTACAGAACAGCGTCCTCCTATCTTCTCTGCGCTTAAGAAAGATGGTAAACGCCTGTATGAGCACGCTCGTAAAGGAGAAGAAGTAGAGATAGCGACTAGACCTATCACCATAGAAGAGTTTGAATTAACCAAGACAGCTCTTCCGAATGTTGATTTTAGAGTCGTGTGTTCTAAAGGAACTTATATCCGCTCTCTAGCTTATGACTTTGGAAACAAAGTAAACTCTGGAGCACACCTAAGCGCCCTACGCAGAACCAAAATCGGAGACTTCGATGTCATCAACGCAGTCACTCCAGAAGAGTTCGAAGAACAGGTATTAAAAGCAATAGCTAACAATATATAATCAAAAAGCTACAAGATATCTTGTGGCTTTTTTGTTTTTCTGTGAAATCGTATTTCTGTAAAACTGTGAAATCGTTTTTTTTTATCGTTTAATCTACTATATTAATCATTTAAGTACATGATGCCCAAAGGGCAAAACTAATTACTGTTCTCTCTCTTAAAAACATCTTTAAATACTTCGATAATACACCAGCTTTTCACACAATCCAATTCACATTTATTACATCAAGGTACAGACGCATTATTATGCGTGTCACACAATACATTCATATCATCTATGTACATGGTCCTCCGAAAGACAAAACTGTGAACTATCTACCGTTAAGTATTAAACGAAAACTTAAAACACCAACCTAACTTTAGGTTTATTCAATCCTTCAACAGCTTTATTAATCTTAGCTTGATCTTCTTTAGATAAAAACCTAGGAACAAGCACACTTATATCTATCTGCAAAACCCTGTTGATTATAATCAAATCCTTCAAAGTAAAAGGTTTTATACCATTCATTAATTCTGACATATGCGTCTTACTCTTATGCCCTAGAACAAAACCTAAATTCTCTTGTGTCAAATCCAATTCCTTTAGCTTTTTTCTAATCAATTGCTTTCTTTCCTCAAAAAACATTCTCTCTACTTCAGCAATACGCTCTGCCTCATCACTCTCTCTCAATTTCTCAACAGTCAAAGTATCTACGTCACTCCATTCTTCTTTCTCATAACTCTCTATCAGCGCTCTAAGCTCCATACGCAACTTCTTTAGCTTACTATTGTCTTTAGCTAATATACGCAGTTTCCTATCTGCGATTAATGCACGCTCATACTCTAGCTCACTTCTAATCAAGCCTGACTCAACCAATGCGTCTATATCAAAATATGCCTTCATCTATTCAATGTAATTATTATTTCTCAACCACTTCTCTATTGTCTTTTTATTATTTTTAAACCCGAATTATGCAATAGACATATAAACGAAAAGTAATTATACAAAATAGGTCTGAATTAGTGATTAAAGCATACTATAGTATGGTTTTAGAGCTAATGAAAGAACTATGAAGTAGAATTGCTTTGTAGTATTTGGCTAATGCGTAATTTGGGTTAAAGATACTTTCATACTCTTGATGAGCACCAACCCATAATATAGTCGCCTCCCCTTCCTCATCAAACTCAATCAACACAAGAGCCCTATAGATATGAATATCGAAGAAATAGAACCCTTCACTGTGCACACAATCCATATCTGCTCTCAGCATATACATATCTTCTTTAGAAGAAACAAACCGTTCTAAATCCTCAATTAATTTATCAATTGCAAGGCAAAGTAATTTATTTCCAATATTCTTCTTTTTTGCTTTAAGAAGTAATTTCTTACCGATTAGCCTCATAGTTAACGATTACAAAGATACGTAAGTTCGGTTTATTACCGAACTAAAACAATTAATTATTTACTTAAAATACTAATATTAAATATTTTACAACCAAATAATCTTATCAATAATCACACCATAAAATCGTCTTTCGGTGAAACTGTGAAATCGTTTTTTTTTATCGTTTAATCTACTATATTAATCATTTAAGTACATAATGCCCAAAGGGCAAAACTGTAAACTGTAAACCCTCTACTGTAAACTGTCAACCAAAAAAACCTCACACTTTAAGTCCTCGATATTGGTTAGGTGTCATATCAGTATAACGTTTAAAATAACGACAAAACAAGGTAGTCTCCTTAAAGCCCAATTCTTCAGATATCTCATTAATACTCATCCTAGAAGACTTCAACAATGACTTCGCATATAATACAACAGCTTCACTTATCCAGTGAAGAATAGAATGCCCTGTCTGTTTGCGAATTGTGGTTGTCAAATAAGCAGTCGAAATACTTAATCTATCCGCATAAAAACTTACCGCCTTCTCCCTCTTATAGTGTTTATACAGCAACACAAAGAAATCCTCTGTAATACACTCTGCACGACTACTACTTTTTGCCTTAGATGTCAGGGTTTTCATTAATTGACTAATCTGAATAATCAATGCATAAAGCAAATGTTCTAACACATCATGCGGAGTAAAATTAACTGTGTCATAATAGCATTGGCTAATCAGCTTATAAAGTCTCTTTACAACACTATAATTTGCTTCATTTAAAGTAATCACTGGAGATTTATACAGCTGTAGATCAATACTAAAATCGTGTATCAAAGCGAGTGGAGCCACAAAGTCAAAAGTAAACATGATAGACTTCATCTTTAGATCTTCTGTAAAACTAATCGGCACCACTATAGCATTAGGCGGCAGTACGATTAGCATTCCTTTCTTTAGATGATATTCTCTCAAATTAATACTTACTTGTGCCTCACCAGCTGTCACTAATCCAATAACACAAGCATCAATACTATGAGGAATAAGCGCAAAATAGTCTTTTATATCTTCCTCTCCATTCGTTATAAAGACGCCAGACGCAGTTAGATCTGTATGATTCTTTATTATCGAATTAAAACTATATCTCTCTATTTTTTTCATCTTACTCAAATATAAATCCCATAACTACAAGATAACAAATTGCACATTATTAACCATTATATTGTGCATTTCTTTTCTAATTATCATCTTAATTTTGTATTACAAATCATTTAAACATATAGCTATGAACAACTTAAAGAAAAGAGGAAGAGTTATCCAAAAACAAAGGATAAAAGTCTACGAAATAGCAGATAATGTATTCGCTGCTATATCACCATACAGAGGAATAAGTTGGGCTAATGCTGGTTTCATTAACCGTGGAAAAGGTCTGGTATACGATACGTTCTTTGACCTATTTCATGCACAAGAAATGAAAGAGGCATATACCGAAATAAGTAATAATAAAACTCCTGCTTATGTAGTAAACTCTCACTACAATAGTGATCATACATGGGGAAACAAGGTATTTGAAGATTCGTGTATCATTATGCACCACAACGCAGTACAAGAGCGTCTCACAGAGAATATTCAATGGATGGATGCTGTCATTAAACGCGGTAAAGACTCATTAGAGTCTACTATTGGGGAGCGCTTCTTCGCTGCCGAATTTGAAGGTTTTGATTTGACAGGAGTTGAATGGATAAATCCAGACATACAAATAACTGATGACACGGTTATCAACCTTGGCAACACTGAGTTACAATTACTAAATGTAGCTCCATCCCACTCTAATAGTGATGTACTATTATGGATGCCAAAGGAGAAAGTACTCTTCGCAGGAGATGTGGTATTCAATGGCTGCTCTGCTTACAGTGAAAAAGGTATCCTAAACTGGGTAAAAGTATTAGATCGCATTATCAATGAGATCAAACCCGAAATAGTAGTTCCTGGTCATGGCGCTATATGTGGCGTAGACTTTGTACAAGAACAATACAGTTATCTCATGAATATTCTAGAGACCATAGATAAACACTACACGGAAGATATTGATGCTCTGACTATGTCTAAACTAATCGACATCACTCCTTTTACTCATTGGATACAGCCAGAGCGTATCTATGCTAGTGTAGATGCTATCTTAAAAGGCAAACGCAATCAATCTGCAATACCTAACTGGAATGAAATACCAGAAAAACTGAAACTAATGCAGGCGTATCAAAAAGAAAAATATGGAGACAGCCTAATAAACTGGAATCCTAAGTCTACATGGGAATGCGAGTATTATGAGATATAAAGTAGAATGGAGAACGCCTCACTTAATTAGGAATTAAGGATATTTATCTTCGCCATAATGTACTGAAATGACGAGACAGACTAACTATTGATATGATAGGCTAAGTGACTTATATCCGCTCTCTAGCTTATGACTTTGGAAACAAAGTAAACTCTGGAGCACACCTAAGCGCCCTACGCAGAACCAAAATCGGAGACTTCGATGTCATCAACGCAGTCACTCCAGAAGAGTTCGAAGAACAGGTATTAAAAGCAATCGCTGACAATATATAATCAAAAAGCTATAAGATATCTTGTGGCTTTTTTTGTATCGTATCGTTTACGCCTATTGTATTTCTGAGCCTGCGAAGAATCTCATTATACACATCCGTTCTCGTTGTCCTTCTGAGCTTGCGAAGAATCTCATTCTACATGATTGTAGAGTTACGTGTGTGACCCTTCCTATCGTCAGTGTGACATAGATAACGAATGAGTAACCTTAAATCCTTGACTTACAGAATTAACTCAATAGACTCGTTGGCGCGGATTTATAATCCGTGACATCACATTACCCAAAAATTTAAAAATACTTTTTTCTCTTTTCGCTCTGATTACAGTCAAAAAATAAGAATACCCTCACTAATTTCTCTTTTTTCCTTCACTTGTCTCCTCTTGAAGAAAACCAATCCTGCTAAAAGGTTCCTTTTTTCTAATTTTTTTTAATTGCATAAAAACATTACAAGCTGTATATCAATCATTTATTAAAAAACATAATTATACCAACCATTCGAAAAAGTCAGGAAAACTAAACCATAGGAGCCTTTCCTTGGACAATAATAGGACTATACTAGGATGATAACGGGGTTAAAGCAACTTTTGCCCAATAATACTCCTTTTATACTTTTTCTATTCTTCTTTTATGAAAACGATAGGTGATCATAAGATATTCAAAATACCCTCTATAGAAGGCGAAATCATTCGCTTTGATATTCTTCATTTTAGGTTCTCATTTTTATAAAGTGTGATGTACACTAGGACAACTTCTTTTATCGATTGTTTGAACAGTTAAATAATCATATATCAGTATTTTATACCTTGTAATAACCAAAAAACGAGATAATCATGGCAGAAATCAAAGAAGGAATATTAGGCGCTGTAGTAGGAAAGGTAGGAACCGTAGTGGGCGTACTCTGGAGAGGGAGAAATATACTCCGCGCTAAGCCGCTAAAATCAAGTAAAAAAGCGACAGAAGCTCAGCTAAAACAATGGGATAAGATGAGTCTCGTATCTACCTTTGCGAGTAAATTCAAGGATTTTGTCAATGCGCATTGCCCTGCGGTGTACAACGGAGAGAAATGGATGACAGGAAAAGAACAAATGATTTCTAGGCTGATGAAACAAGGTATCACAATGCATGAAGGGGAGCAATATGTGCAAATAGACAAGGTGCTACTCTCTATCGGAACTCTTGCTCCTGCTGTGATTAAGAAAATAAGTAGACTCAAAACTGGAAAGCTAAAAGTACAATGGGATAATCATCTGATCAATCCGCTAACGCTCGATACAGACGTACTAACAATCATGGCGTATCACGAAGAATTAGACCAATTCATGACTATCTCTACTATCGGACAACGCAAAGATAGATATGCTCACTTCGCTCTACCGAAAGAATGGCAAGAAGGAAGAGTCTATCTATGGAGTATGTGGAAAGCACAAGATGGTAGTGTACATAGTACAAGTTGCTTTCATGGAACATTAGAAATGGATATTGAGGGAACTGGGAACCGTGAAACAGGGAACGGGGGAACTGGATTTGAAGAAACGGGGAACGAGGGAACGGGAAACGAGGGAACGGGAAACGAGGGAACGGAGAGTATGGAAACTGGGAACCGTGGAACAAGTAACAAGGGAACAAGTAACAAGGGAACTAATAATAAGGAAACTGAAAACAGAGAAGCAGGTAACATAATAACTGAGAATAATCTTTTACTAGATAGTGTAAGTGAGTCTTCACCTCCTAGCTCTCCTATTCAAGAAGAGTCCACAACTAAAAAAGAACTACCACCTGGGCTCATCCGTCAAGTCAGAAAGAAAATCATAAAAGAAATAAAGTCAAGAGAGTATTCGCCTTCTAGTGATAATGCGGCTGAAGGGATCATTAATAGAGGGCAGTCTATCTTAGAAGCACTAAAGGCAGAGGAGAGATAGAGGGAGTGATAAAATGAATATTCTTACCTACTTTACTACGATCCTATAAGTTGTAATCATCTTACAGTTAAATCATCATGCCTTTTACTCTTCTCTTTTAAAAGCAAGTTGATAGACATTACCATTGGTATCCATGCCTAAAAGACCTCCTTCCTGAGAGCGTTCTATCTCGATATAAAATCGAATACCTAGACTGTCACTCGCTATATACCCAGCACCGACATCTCCTTTTAGTTTTACTTCACCACTATAATGCAAGCCTTCGCGATCCATCCCTTCCACAAGAAAGAATGATAATTCACTTTCTTTTTCATTTGGGGTATATTCCATTTTCTCTAACTTCTGGTAATCATCAATTCCTTTAGGATCCTCTTTTATTTTTTTGCAGCCTAATAAAAGAAAAAGCCCTAGTATAGATAAAACACACTTTTTATTATTTATAATCAACGACATAACATTTTTTTCTTAGCACGAAAATAGGCATACTAATACTCTTCACCCACCACAAATAAGTAAAGCATGGCTTTTTCTTAGTAAACCATTCATACTAATGGTTAAAACGATTTGAAAATCAGTAATGTTCCTCCTATCTTTGCCTAAAACCAAAATAAATAATAGATAAATAGCACTAACTAAGTATATTCTATCCTGCTTTTATCATCTCTAATATCACATTAGAGCAATGATAATAAATAGTGCATAGTTACACTTCTGCCTTTATTTACTATCTGTTTTGGGTTAAAAACATAACTTATGCGTAATATACTTTTCCTATTTATTTTTATCACACAACTATCTTGGGGACAAAAAACAGAATATCAAGAAGGTGACCTTATTTTTCAAAACATAGACTGTGGTCCCTTATGTGATGCTATTAATGAAGTAACTTTTGGTTATAATGATTTAAATTTTAATCATATGGGGATGGTAATAGAACACGAAGGTAGTCTACAAGTCATAGAAGCTACTTGGCCTGAAGTATGTATTACGCCGATGGAAGACTTCCTAAACAAAACAAAAGAACCTATGTACATAGGTCGTCTAAAAGGTAAACTGACTAAACTAATTCCTGCTGCAAAGGAATTTGCTATAAAACAAGTAGGTGTTCCTTATGATGTCAATTATCTATATGCTAATGGTAAATACTACTGTTCAGAACTTATCTATGAAGCCTTTAAAGCATCTAATAAGAATAAAAGTTTTTTCTATCTATACCCAATGACGTATAAGTCAAAGTACACTAAAGAAACATTCCCCGTATGGGCAACATACTTTGAAAAATTAGGACAGACTATACCTGAAGGAGCACCTGGATGTAATCCTGCTGGAATGTCATTAGACCCTAGGCTAAACATCATAGGCCCTATCATTAGATAGTTTTACACACTGTATTGATGACATTATATAATAGGCTATAGATAGCTTCTGTCATACTGAAATCAAACAAAAAACGCTCTTTCAAAAATTTGAAAGAGCGTTTTTTAGTTATAATTCAAAAGAAGTCATTAACTCGATTACTTCTTTTTGTACTTCATGTCCTTTATCTTTCGTGTACCACTTCTGTAGTTCTACCTTACCAGCTTCGTCTACTACACCATGAGCAGCTTTATAATCTGTCACTACTTTTTGTCCTAAAGCAGGTCTTGGCCCCCAGTGTCCTAATACTTTTAAAGTATCTTGTTCTACAATGATCATCTTTGGGATAGCTCTACCTCCATTCGTTAAGAATGCATCCATCAGTTCTAGATTCTTATCTCTCAATACTAATCTCATCTCAATATTAGGAGTTACTTCAGCCATCTTATTAAGAATAGGTACGATCTGAGCGGCATCTCCACACCAACATTCCGTTATCACTATCCAAGTGTACTTTTTCTTTAAGCTAATTAACTTATTAGCTACTTCTTCTTCTACCTTCATGGTCTTGTCTAAACGGTGAAGTCTAGCCTCATTCAGCTCTGCATAAGCTAAATAATCGTCGCTTAGCTCTAGAGAAGCTTTATCATTAGTCAGTGCATCAGTAACAAATTGTCTAAATTCAGTATAACTAAAACTTTTGTCAATGTATTTTGAATCAATGTTTATCATTTTGTGTACTTTTATTGTTTGTTATTACCAAAGATAAACCTTTTACAGCAAATAAAATGATGACAAAAGTCAGAGAGGTAATTTGTCCAAGCAAATTTAACACCTAAGCGACATGTTTAGACCGTTAATAGCTTAGGGTAACGTATTTCTTAATAGAATAGATCATTTTAGACGTGCTTAATAATTTAAATTATGATACATAAAACCAAAATCGGATTAGTGTTATCAGGTGGTGGTTATAAAGGAATAGCCCATGCAGGAGTATTACAGTTTTTAGACGAACAACATATCAAACCAGACTATCTAGCAGGTACTAGTGCAGGCTCTATTGTCTCATCCTTATACGCAAGAGGCATAGAACCTAAAGAGATATTAATGTTCTTTAAATCTGTCAATATCTTTAACTGGCAACACTTCACTCTAAAGAAAGCAGGGTTAATGGATGTAAACGCATTTGATAAATACCTAAACAAAGTATTTGGAGACTTAACCATTGGTGAATTAGACATTCCTGTATACATTAACGCTACTGATATCGTCAATGGAAAATTGCACATATTTAGCAAGAATACAAAGGTAGTGGATGCAATCCTTGCCTCTAGTGCATTTCCTGGAGTGTTCTCTCCTTATCAGATTGGCAATAAAATATATAGCGATGGAGGAATTATCAATAACTTCCCTATCGAGCTTCTAAAAGACAAATGTCATTATATCATCGGAAGTAATGTAACTCCTATTCAGCAAGTAAGTGCTGATAGTCTAACGTCTATACGATCTGTAACCTTCAGAGCATATGAACTGATGACAACGATCAATAATGCTAAGTTAGGCAAACTATGTGACTGGCTTATAGAGCCCAAAGAGCTTACACTCTACTCTACCTTCGAACGCAGTAAGAAGAAAATGGATGAGATTTATGACTTAGGATATCAAACAGCGAAAGAGACATTCGAAGAGAATCAACATATTTTTAAAAAAGCTATTCCATAGAAGCATATAATCTTTATATTTGCAAAACTTTAAAAATATCTTTCAATGAAGTACAAAAGAATTCTACTAAAATTAAGTGGAGAAGCCTTAATGGGAGATCAACAATATGGTATTGATCCTAAGAAATTAGCAGAGTATGCTGCTGAAGTAAAAAAAGTTCACGATTTAGGTGTTGAAATTGCGATTGTAATAGGTGGAGGAAATATTTTTAGAGGCGTTGCTGGAGCAAATGTAGGAATGGACCGAGTACAAGGTGACTACATGGGAATGCTTGCTACCATTATCAATGGTATGGCATTACAAGGAGCATTAGAAGCTGCTGGAATGTTAACTAGATTACAAACTGCCTTAAAAATAGAGGCTGTAGCAGAACCTTATATCAAGAGAAGAGCTGTTCGTCACTTAGAAAAAGGAAGAATCGTAATCTTCGGTGCTGGTACAGGTAACCCTTACTTCACTACTGATACAGCTGCTGTATTAAGAGGAGTAGAGATTAACGCTGATGTAATCTTAAAAGGAACAAGAGTGGATGGTGTATATACTGCAGATCCTGAAAAAGATCCTACAGCAGTTAAATTTGAAAAAATCTCTTTCAGCGAATGTTTGACAAAAGGACTAAATGTAATGGATACTACAGCATTTACTCTAAGTAGAGAGAATGAATTGCCTATCGTAGTATTCGATATGAATAAACAAGATAATTTATTAAAAGTTTGCCAAGGAGAAGATTCAGTAGGAACTACTGTATCCGTAAACGTT
Source organism: Myroides sp. C4067 (assembly GCF_038039665.1). Classification (NCBI taxonomy): domain Bacteria; kingdom Pseudomonadati; phylum Bacteroidota; class Flavobacteriia; order Flavobacteriales; family Flavobacteriaceae; genus Myroides; species Myroides sp. C4067. The sequence goes on along the minus strand of NZ_JBBPHJ010000005.1, from coordinate 153,831 downwards.
AATTAATCTATAGTTATGACAGAAGAAATCAATTTAATAATCGACGCTGCCAAAGAGTCTATGGACAATACTGTAGCTCACTTAGAAAAAACATTATTAAACATCCGTGCTGGGAAAGCATCTCCACAGATGTTAGGAGCAGTATTCGTAGACTACTACGGATCACAGACTCCACTATCTCAAGTAGCGAATGTAAATGCAGCTGATGCACGTACATTAACAGTTACTCCATGGGAGAAAAACATGTTACAACCTATCGAAAAAGCGATTATGATCGCTAATCTAGGGTTAAATCCGATGAATAACGGAGACAACATTATCATCAATATCCCTGCATTAACAGAGGAGAGACGTAAAGACTTAGCTAAACAAGCTAAATCTGAAGCAGATGATGCTAAAGTAGGTATCAGAAATGCTCGTAAAGACGCAAATAACGATATCAAAAAAGAAGAGAAAAACGGAACATCTGAAGATATCTGTAAAGATGCTGAAGAAAGAGTTCAGAAATTAACTGATGGTTTCGTAAAAAAAATAGATGATATTCTAGCTGTAAAAGAAGCAGAAATCATGAAAGTTTAAAAAAATCCGCAAGTATGCGGATTTTTTTTTGTCATATACTTTCTAATTAGAGAGTTGTTATTGCGATATCCTTATTTTTATCGGAAACAAAAGTTACCACACTCATAATCAACACATTTTACTTATCTTTATAGATAACTAACACCAAAATACATTGATTATGAATACAACAATCTATTCACCAGAAGAACTCAAAAAGATAGCACCTGTATTTGGTCAACTATCCTTTGATAATCACGAGCAAATCATGTTCTGCCATGATAAAGATTCTGGTTTAAAAGCAATCATCGGTATACACAACACTACATTAGGTCCTGCATTAGGTGGAACTAGAATGTGGAACTATGCATCAGAGTGGGAAGCACTAAATGATGTGCTACGCCTCTCTAGAGGAATGACTTATAAATCTGCTATCTCTGGACTAGACTTAGGAGGAGGAAAAGCTGTAATCATGGGAGATTCTAAAAAGGATAAAAGCCCAGAACTCATCAAAGCTTTTGCTCAATATGTCAACTCTCTTAGTGGTAGATATATCACAGCTGAAGACGTGGGGACTACTACTGCTGATATGGATCTAATCCATACCATCACACCTCATGTGACTGGTATATCAGAAAGTCTAGGAGGTTCAGGCAACCCATCACCAGTGACTGCTTATGGCGTATTTATGGGATTAAAGGCCGCAGTACATTATCAGTTCGGGTCAGATAACCTAGAAGGCAAAAAAGTACTAGTACAAGGAATAGGGAATGTCGGCGAGACATTAGTAAAACACTTAACTGCTAGTGGAGCTATAGTTACAATCACAGATATCAATGAAGAGAGAGTAGCTGAAGTTGCTAAAAAATACAATACTAAGATATTTACAGGTACAGACCTATACTCAGAAGAAGTAGATATTTATTCTCCTTGTGCCTTAGGAGCTACTATCAATGATGATACTATCGAAAAAATCAAAGCAAAAGTAATAGCAGGAGCAGCTAACAATCAATTGGCAGTAGAAGCTATACACGGCAAAAGACTACAAGAACGAGGTATCGTCTATGCTCCCGACTTTTTAATCAATGCAGGAGGAATTATTAATGTTTTTGGTGAGATCGTTCACTATGGGTTAGATGAAGCTTTAAAACGTACTGAAAACATCTATAACACCACGTTAGAAGTACTTAATTATGCTAAAGAACACAATATAACTTCTCAACAAGCTGCTATGAAAAAAGCGGAAGACAGAATCAACAAAAAGAAAAACGCTAAATAATCGTTTAAAAAGCAGTCTATGGTTAGGCTGCTTTTCTTTTGCATCTCCCTTCTAACACTCGTTCATTACATAGTTCTCTGCTCTTCATTACGATTAGAGCACTTCTATTCCTTATCTATAATCGACGAATTCTTTATTCTCTCATAATTATTACCTCATTATGACAATTTCTTTATTCCATAATACACAATATTTTACTATTTTTGCAAGTATTTGAAATTGTCTAAATAAGACACTGATTATTAAAATTATAAATCACGATGAAACATACGAAAATTAACGATCTACTGGCAGGCAAAGGTCTACTCCATGAAGTTAAAGCAAAAGGATGGGTAAAAACGTTTAGAAATAACCAATTTATCGCCTTGAATGATGGATCTACGATTAACAATATTCAATGTGTTGTTGATTTAGATAAGTTCCCAGCAGAGTTGTTAAAAAAGATTCACACAGGAGCTGCAATCTCAGTTAGAGGAACATTAGTAGAGAGCCAAGGGGCTGGTCAAACTGTAGAAATACAAGTTGAAAATCTTAAAGTATACGGAGAAGCAAATCCAGAAGAGTATCCGATACAACCTAAGAAACACTCTCTAGAGTTCTTACGTGAGAATGCTCACTTGAGAATCCGTACAAATGTATTTGGAGCGATTATGCGAGTGCGTAGTGTTTTATCTTATGCTGTACATAAATATTTCCAAGAAAATGGATTCTTCTATTTCAATGCACCTATCATTACAGGATCTGATGCAGAAGGAGCAGGAGAAATGTTCAGAGTAACGAACTTAGACTTAAATAATCTACCTCGTACAGAAGAAGGAAAGATAGACTTCTCACAAGACTTCTTTGGAAAGACTACTAACTTAACTGTATCTGGACAATTAGAAGCTGAAACTTATGCTATGGCATTAGGTTCAGTATATACATTCGGACCTACTTTCCGTGCTGAGAACTCAAATACATCTCGTCACTTAGCAGAGTTCTGGATGATCGAACCAGAAGTTGCGTTTAATAACTTAGACGACAATATGGACTTAGCAGAAGACTTTATCAAATATGTAATCAACTACGTATTAGATAAATGTGCTGATGACTTAGCTTTCTTAGACAAGCGTTTACAAGATGAGGAAAAAACAAAACCTCAAGCTGAACGCAGTGAAATGAGTCTATTAGAAAAACTTCGCTTCGTAGTAGATAACAACTTTAAACGTGTTAGTTATACTGAGGCTGTAGATATCTTAAGAAACTGTAAGCCTAATAAAAACAAGAAGTTTAAATATATCATCGATGGATGGGGTGCAGACTTACAAAGTGAGCACGAGCGTTACTTAGTAGAAAAACACTTTAAATGTCCAGTAATCTTATTCGACTACCCTGCTGAAATTAAAGCATTCTACATGAGAATGAATGAAGATGGAAAAACAGTAAGAGCAATGGATATCTTATTCCCTGGTATCGGAGAGATCGTAGGTGGTTCTCAAAGAGAAGAGCGCTACGATGTTCTTTTAGAGAAAATCGAAAGAATGGGAATTGACAAAGAAGAACTTTGGTGGTACCTAGATACAAGAAAATTTGGAACAGCTCCTCACAGTGGATTTGGACTTGGTTTTGAACGTCTTGTATTATTTGCGACAGGAATGACGAATATTAGAGACGTGATTCCTTTCCCTAGAACACCGCAGAACGCAGAGTTTTAATATAATAAGACCTTTATAAAAGTGTTTACTTTATCACATATTTTCATTAAATTTGAAAAAGAAAGTGTTTTAAAGTAAACATTTTTTATTTGTAATTAATATTCAAAAGAATGCTTAAACAAAGTTTACAACTCAAATTATCTCAAAAATTATCTCCTCAACAAATCCAGTTGATGAAGTTAATACAATTACCCACTTTGGCTTTTGAACAAAGGCTGAAGGAAGAGCTAATTGAGAATCCTGCGCTAGAGACTGGTAAAGAAAATGAGTCTACAGACGTGGATGAATTTGACAATGACTTTGAAGACTATGACAATGAACGCATAGAAGCAGAAGACATCAATATAGATGAATATCTAAGTGATGATGAAACTCCTGACTATAAATTACAAGCGAATAACTACAGTAAAGATGATGATGAGTACGAAATGCCTATCATCGCACATGAATCATTTCATCAAGATCTGTTAAATCAATTAAACACCTTCATGTTAAATGATGGTGACAGAAAGATTGCAGAGTTCTTAGTGGGAAGTATCGATGATATGGGATACTTAAGACGTGAAACTCAAGATCTAGTAGATGACTTAGCATTCACTCAAGGTATCTACACGGATGAAGAAACTGTAGAAAGAATACTACTAATCGTACAAGAACTAGACCCTGCTGGTGTAGGCGCTAGAGACTTACAAGAGTGTCTTCTGTTACAGTTAAAACATAAAACACAGTCAGATGCTGTAGATCTAGCTACAGAAATTATAGCAGATCAATTCGATGCTTTTACAAAAAAACATTATGATAAACTATTACAGAGATATGGTGTCTCAAAAGAAAAACTTAGAAACGCTATTGATGAAATAGAAAAACTAAATCCAAAACCAGGAGGAGCTTATATAGGTAATGAACGCACTATAGAACATGTAGTGCCTGACTTTACAATTAAGATTAATGAAGGTGAACTTGAACTTTTATTAAATGGAAGAAATGCACCTGAACTTCACGTCTCTAAAGATTATCAAGAGATGCTACAGTCGTATAAGGAATCTGCAAAATCTTCTAGTGCACAGAAAGATGCTGTACAATTTATCAAACAAAAACTAGATGGTGCTAAATGGTTTATCGACGCAATAAAACAGCGTCAAGAAACTTTATTTGTAACCATGCATGCTATCGTTGAATACCAAGAAGAATACTTTCTGACAGGAGATGAGACCAAACTAAAGCCAATGATCTTAAAAGACATTGCTGATTTAGTAGGACTAGATATCTCTACCGTGTCAAGGGTAGCTAACAGTAAATATGTAGATACACCTTATGGTACTAAATTAATCAAGAACTTCTTCTCTGAAGCAATGGTTAATGATCAAGGTGAGGAAGTCTCTACATTAGAAATTAAAAAGATACTACAAAATATCATCGGTGAAGAGGACAAGAAAAAACCTTATCCTGATGACAAGCTAGCAGAGTTACTTAAAGACAAAGGATACCCTATCGCTAGACGTACAGTAGCTAAATATAGAGAACAATTAGACATTCCTGTAGCGAGAATGCGTAAACGTATTTAATACTGATTATTAAATGAAAAAAACAGCGAAATTATTCTCTTATATTTTTCATCCAATAACAGTCCCTTTCTTAACGACTTTATTGTATTTTTCATTAGCTCATTTCTACTTTTCTTCAGTAGAAATGTCTATTATATTAGGGCAAGTTCTAATTACAACCTGCCTATTGCCTATATGTATTTACTTTTTGTTGAGATCTCTTAAGCTTGTCAATACTTCTGTTATGGTCAGTTCAAGAAAAGAGCGTATCATCCCTTTTATCATCAACATTGTTTTACTGTTTATGCTAAAGGATTATATTCTATATAACAATAGTGCTTATACAATACGCTTATATATTTGGGGGTTAATGAATAGTTATCTCCTACTTCTATTATTTGGGTTACTAAAACAGAAGTCAAGTGTCCATATCACTACATTAGTTACTAGTTTTATGTTTTACATTCATGTACTAGTGGAACTACAACAACCTAATATTATCGGGGTAATTCTTTTCGTCTTTTTAATCGGGATAGTTGCTTGTTCTAGATTACTACTTAGAGCACATACATCTAAAGAAATTATTCAAGGTTTTTGTATTGGGATTATACCTTCACTAGTCTATATTTTTATCAACTATAAAATATAGAACATTACTCCTACATTTAGAAGTCTTAGTTTATTAGAATCCCACTTCAATACCTCATCTTTATATACATTATTCAATCCATAATACATATAAACATTCCATGTATTAAATCCTGCTGATAGATAAACTCCATACAACCATTTATTCACATTAGGATCCCCCTTAAATGTAGCAGAGTAATCACCTGTAGTGGTTTTCGTACGATCTCCAAAAACATAACTAGCCTTAAATCCTAAATAAACACGCCAAAACTTATGACTATATGGTGTTGAGTTTCTCCAACGAAGCTCAATAGGAAAATCAATAGCATGCAATGATAAACTACTTTTCTTATAAGAGCCTAAAATAACATGTTCATTATCTGGTGTAATCCCAAGATTACCTCTTAAGTTCAGATACGAGTATCCTACTCCAGGTGCTATAGCCACTGTTCTAGATTTATTAATAGGAAAATCTCTTAAAAAACCTCCATTCATTCCTATAGATACAGAACTTGGAGAAAAACCAGCAGGTTTATCTTGCATTAAAGTATGTGTGATACCGAAGTAAAACTGATCTTCTCTATATTTAAAATCAACTGTTTTTAAAGAATCCTGAACAGTTTCATTTATATTTTCGTTTGACTCAATATATTCTTGTCCATAAGCGATAAAACTGCTCAACAATACAGTACCTATAACTAGTAATTTTCTCATAGCTTCTTAGAATTAAAACGCGTAAGTTAATCCTACTCCTAAAGTTTGTTTAAACTGCACCTTAGGGCCTTCCATAACCTGCACACCATCTCTCACAACTTTATTCTTTACATTATCATCATAAATCATATACGTTCCTACATTAGCACGTACATAATCATTAACCTTAAGGTCTAACTTCATCTCAAACATGACATTTACATTACCAAAGTTGTTTAGATAATCACTATACAAAGTTAGTTTATGTTGATAAAACATATTTTTAAATATCTCTCTCTTCCATTCACTACTCAATAAAAAACCTATCTCAGCTTTATACTTAGATCCACGTCTAATAATATTACCTAAGTCATCTTTCTCTGCTTTAGTCACACCGAATGCTCCTTGATCTGCTAATGTCTGATCTAAAACGAATGTTGCTTTATGTGTTAATGGTGAAATATAAAACTTCATCTCTGTCTTAGGGTCTATATACTCAGCTCCAACCCCGACAAATAAGTATGCAGGAGCAAACCAAGCTGATACAGGATTATCAGTATCAGGATAATTATATCCGTTGGTAAACTGCGTTTTGAAGTTTAGCTTCGCTACATAATACCAATCCGAAATTGCAGAAGACTTATACCCAAAAGCAGAATTTAATTCTAATACATCATCTGTCTTACGAGATTCTCTTCCAGACTGCTTATTAAGACCATATCTTAAATTTAATGTATTCTCCCATAATAAACGCCCCTTAATATACTTACGTCCAAATTCTCCTTTTAAAAGTCCTGAAATAGAATTATCTCCTCCAGCACTCCAATTGACAAAAGCAATCTGATTAAAGTCTAACCCTAAGCGATTTTCTTTTTCCCAATAACCAATTATCTCGTTGTTAATAGGTAAAAGACTCAAATTTATATTAGGATTATAATTGGTCTTTATCTTATTCATTTTAGGTTTCTTTCTCTCTACATACACTGCAGGTTTTAAGAAAGGTTCTCCTCTATCATTCTTATCGTATATAATCGTCCCTCCACTATAATCTTTATATGGAATCATTCCCATCAATGGATTATACGGGTTCTCTTCTATACGTAAAGTATCTTTCTTTACATTTTGAACTTTCTTATTTTCTGATTGTTTACTTTCTGTCGTTTCTTGTCCATACGTCTGTAAACAACTCCCTAATACAACTAAACCAAGTAAACCTTTCTTAATCTTTCCCAAAACTTAATTCTTTATTATTGCAACTATACTTTCTATATCTATTCCACATAACTGTTGTTGTTCTAACACAGTTGCATGTTCTATAAATGTATCTTTTATCCCTAATATTTCTAACACAATATGAGGATAATACTTGGTAACAAACTGACTCACTATACTACCAAAACCTCCTATTACAGTTCCATCCTCTATTGTCACTATCCTTTCATATTCTTGACAGATACGATGTAATGCCTCCTCATTTAATGGTTTTACAAACATAAAATGATAATGTGACCACTCAGTACTATCACAAAACTCTATTGCTCTAACTACATTATTACCAATAGTTCCTGTAGATATAAATGCAAATTTATTTCCTTTTTTGATTTGAGAAACACTTCCTACATTAATTTTCTCAAATGGCAATTTCCAAGAATATTCAATAACACCTTTTCCTCTAGGATAACGTATTGCTATCGGATGGTTTAGACCTAATTGAGCTGTGTACAATAAATTACGCAGTTCTAACTCATTTAAAGGTGCTGCAATAATCATATTAGGAATGCAATTTAAATAAGCAATATCATACACCCCCTGATGTGTAGCACCATCCTCACCCACTAATCCTGCCCTATCTAAACAAAATATAACAGGAAGATTTTGTAAAGCTACATCATGGATAACCTGATCATATGCACGTTGTAAAAAAGTAGAATATATAGCACAGAACGGTATTAGACCTTCTGTAGCCATACCTGCAGCTAATGTTACTGCATGCTGTTCTGCTATCCCAACATCTATTGCTCTATCTGGATAAGCGTCCATCATAAACTTTAATGAACTACCTGTAGGCATCGCAGGAGTAATACCTACTATCTTCTCATTAGCCTCTGCAAGCTCGACCAAAGTCAATCCAAAAACATCTTGAAACTTAGAAGGAAACTCACTTTCTTTTTTAGGTATTAACTCTCCTGTGTCTTTATTAAACTTACCAGGAGCGTGGTATTTCACCTGATCTTCTTCTGCTTGTTTTAGCCCTTTTCCTTTTGTTGTAATAACATGTAGAAACTTAGGCCCTTTTATATTCTTTAATCTTTCGAGTTCTTTTATCAATCTAGGTAAATCATGGCCATCTATTGGTCCGTGATAATCAAAGTTTAGAGACTTAATCATATTATTTGCCCGTGGATTACTTCCATCCTTTACTGCTGTCAAATAATCTTTTAATGCGCCTACACTAGGATCTATACCTATAGCATTATCATTAAGCACCACCAGCATATTAGTATCTGTCACACCAGCATGATTCAATCCTTCAAACGCCATTCCTGACGCAATAGACGCATCACCAACAACGGCAATATGACATCTATCTTCTTCCCCTTTTAACTTAGCTGCGATAGCCATACCTAAAATAGCAGAAATAGCAGTAGAAGAATGTCCTACTCCAAAAGCATCATAAACACTCTCCTCTCTTAAAGGGAATCCACTAATACCACCTTTTTGTCTATTGGTATGGAATGCTTGTTGTCTACCTGTTAGTAGTTTATGCCCATATGCTTGATGCCCAACATCCCAAACTAAATTATCGACAGGAGTATCAAATACATAATGTAGTGCAATCGTTAATTCTACCACTCCTAAGCTCGCTCCTAGATGCCCTTCTTTACTAGCAACTATATCAATAATAAATTCTCTCAACTCCACAGCTAATCCTTTCAATTCTTCAATTGTAAGTTTCTTTAAGTCAGCCGGAGTATTAATATGTTCAAGTAAGTTTTTAGACATTCTAAATAAAATAAAAACAAAATTACAATTTTGTTTTTACTTTTGAGTTTGCATTTATGTTAACACAAAAGAATGGATACATTTTTCAATGATGAATATTTTATGCGCATTGCTTTAAGCGAAGCAAAAGAAGCGTATGATAAGGGAGAAATTCCAGTAGGAGCAATCGTAGTTGCCAATAACCAAATTATAGCTAAAAGTCATAATTTGACAGAGCTATTACACGATGTAACTGCTCATGCAGAGATACAAGCTATCTCTTCTGCTGCTAATTACTTAAACGCTAAATATTTGAAAAACTGCACTTTATTCGTAACTTTAGAACCTTGCCAGATGTGTGCAGGAGCCCTTTATTGGAGTCAAATAACCAAAATTGTTTATGGTGCATCTGATGATAAAAGAGGATATAAAGCCATAGGAGGACAACTTCACCCTAGAACAGAAGTAGTCTCAGGTGTTCTTGAACAGGAATGCACTGCTTTAATGAAATCGTTTTTTGAAAATAAAAGAAAATAAAAAACTGCTTATAACTATGAAATTCAGAAATCTACTTATCCTCATCTGTTGTGCATTTATAGCGCTCCAGTCTTGTAAAAAGAATGGGGATTTAAATGTCAACTTATCCAACCCTAAGCTTTTTAGTGAATATATACTTGCTTTTACAGCAGGTGTTATCTCTACTAAAGATCCTATCGATATCAGTATCCCAAAAAACTGGAAAAACTGGGCTCCTAATGAGGAGTTGGACAGCGACCTATTTACAATCACTCCAGCTGTAAAAGGAAAAGTAGTCTACTTACCTACAGACGTGATCCGTTTTATCCCATCTGAGCGATTAAAACAAGATCAGAGGTATAATATTACTTTTCATTTAGACAAAGTTACAGAGACAGAAGATGCACTAAAGAACTTCTCTTTTATGGTGATGACTGTACCTCAGACATTCCATACACAGTTATTAGACCTTCAGAGCGTATCAGATACAGAATATGTACTTAATGGCGTACTGACTACAAGTGATTGGTTAACTACTGCTGATGCTAAAAAAGTATTAACAGCAATACAAGAAAAAAAGAACTTAGATCTAAAATTTGATAGTGATGATAAAACAGAAGCTAAAGAATTTAAGTTCACAATCAATAAGATTAAGAGAACCCCTTCAGAATCATCGATTGATATCGTTATCAATGGTAAACCTGTAAATAACGCGGCTAAAAGCACTGAAGTACACACGGTACCTCAACAGAATTACTTTGATCACTTTAAGGTTGAGCCTGTTGTAGATGACGCACAAGCTTTTTGGATTAACTTTTCGAACCCTCTTAAGAAAAATCAAGACTTTAATGGTTTAATAGACTTAGAGAATAACGATGCAAAACTAACTTTCTCAACAGATGGAAACGTCTTAAAAGTATTTGCAGACAAACCGTTACAAGACAAAATTAATATTAGAATCAGTTCAGGTATTGAAGATAACAAAGGAAATAAAACGCTGACTACAGAAGTAGTAGAGCTAAACTTCGGTATTCCTAAACCTGATGTACAACTGATCAACAGTGGTACAATATTACCTAGCTCAGAAAATTTAAAAATAAACTTTAGAGCTACTACACTAAAAGCTGTAGATGTAAAAGTTTACAAAATATACGAAAACAATATTCTTCAATTCTTACAAGAGAATAATATAGATGGGAAATACAGCCTTAACAGAGTGGCTGATCCTATCGCAAAAACTACGATTAAACTGACAAATGCGAATCCTAAAGCATTAATGCAGTACAATACTTATGCCTTAGACTTATCTACTCTTATTAGTCCTGATCCAGGAGCGATATACAGAGTGGAGTTCTCTTTTGATCGTTCGTATTCATTATATGGGTGTGCTGAGAGTCAAGACAGCGAGACTACAGATGAGGATATAGAAGAAAATACAGATGAGGAACTAAATCAAGATGATGAGTATTATGATGATGATTACTACTATTACTATAACTGGAGTGAGAAAGATGACCCATGTTCTAAATCTTACTACTACTATCACGAGAAAGCAGCTACTAATGTATTAGCTACTGACTTAGGTGTAATCATTAAAGGTGGTAATAATAACATCTATACAACGATTGTTACGAATCTGATTACAACAGATCCTGTTGCGGCAGCAACAGTAGAATTCTATACATATAGACAACAATTAATTACTTCTGCTAAGACTGATACTAACGGTATTCTTATTGTTAACCTAGAGAAAAAGAAACCTGCCTTTGCTATTATAAAAGATGATAGAAATACAACTTATGTAAAAATAGATGAGGCAAACTCTCTATCTATGAGTAACTATGATGTAGATGGTACTACGTTACAAAAAGGTATCAATGGATATATCTATACTGAAAGAGGAGTATGGAGACCAGGAGACAACATTTACCTAGATTTCATTCTTGATGATCTAGCTAATCCTCTACCTGCTAACCACCCGATCAAACTAACTTTCTCTGATCCTTACGGGAAAGTAGTAGATCAGATAGTACAGAAAAAGAATGCTAATAATCACTATGCTTATGTCTTAAAAACAAACCCTGAATCTCTTACAGGGAATTGGCAGGCAGTTGTAAGTGTAGGAGGTGCTAAATTTTACAAGCAAATTAAAATAGAAACGATAAAACCGAATCGTTTAAAGATTAAAAACACAATCGAAGGCAAAACTGTTTACAGCAATAGTAACAGTGCTAGAGTCGACTATAACGTACAGTGGTTACAAGGAAGTGTTGCTAAAAACTTAAAAGCTGAAGTAACCCTAAAGTTACTTCCTCAAACAACAACTTTCTCTAACTATAAAACATATTCGTTTAGTAACAGCTTGAGTTCTTATGGTTCTCAAGAGATAAATGCTTTCTCAGGATCAACAGACTTTGAAGGTGACTTTTCATTTTCTGTTAATCTAAATAATATACCAGAAAACACAGGAATGCTAAAAGCAATCTTTACTTCTAAGGTATACGAGAACGGAGGTGATGTATCTACTGATGTATCTACAGCTACGATCTCTCCATACAATACCTATGTAGGGATAAAGGCACCTGATGCTAATAAATACGGATATTATCAAACAGACGAACCACTTAAATTCTCTTTTGTTACTGTGAATGCACAAGGGGCTCCGAAGCCTCATGATATCAACGTAACTGTTTATAGAAAAAAAGGATACTGGTGGTGGAGCTCTAATAACAATGGAGCATCTAGTTATAGTAGTTCAGACTACTACTCTGTGTATAAAGATGCGGTAGATTACACGACATCTTCTAACGGTACAGCTACTATGTCTCTGACTATTCCAGAACAAGACTGGGGTACTTATGAGATTGTTGCACGTGATAAATACGGTAAACATATTGCCTCTTCTGTGGTATATGTAGACTACCCTTATTGGTCTGGTAAAACCAAACATTCACAAGGAAAAGAAGCTACGGTATTAGCCCTAGCTACAGATAAAAAAGATTATAATACAGGAGAGAAGATAAAGCTATCTTTCCCTTCTAGTGAAGGTGGTAGAGCATTAATCTCTATAGAGAATGGATCTACTGTATTAGAGACACATTGGGTGAAAACTCAAAAAGGAGAAACGACATTCGAAATCGCTACTACAGAAGCGATGTCGCCTAATGTATATATCAATGTATCTGCTATACAGCCACATGCTTCTACGTTAAATAACTCTCCTATACGTATGTATGGAGTAGCTCCTATCAATGTATACAATAAGAAGACTAAACTAGAGCCTGTTCTGACTATGCCTGACAAACTAAAGCCTGAACAAGAATTCACTGTTCAAGTAAAAGAAAAGGCAGGTCAAAAAATGACTTATACTATAGCCATAGTAGAGGACGGTCTACTAGATCTAACACGTTTTAAGACTCCTAATCCATGGGATAACTTCTATAGCAAAACTGCCTTAGGTGTGCGTACTTGGGATATCTATGACAACGTTATTGGAGCTTATGGTGGTGCTATTAATCAAGTATTCAGCATAGGGGGAGATGAAGACCTTGGAGCTGGTCAAGTGAAGAAAGCAAATAGGTTTAAACCGGTTGTTATCCACTTAGGACCATTCGTTCTTGATGGAGGCAAAACTGGAACTCATAAAGTAAAACTACCTAAGTACATAGGATCAGTTCGTACGATGGTAGTTGCTTCTAATGTAGCTACTAAAGCATACGGAAATGTAGAAAAAACGGTCAAAGTAAACAACCCTCTGATGATATTAGGTTCTCTTCCTAGAAGAGCTGTACCAGGAGAGAAAGTGACGCTACCGATCACAGTATTCGCTATGGAAAGTCATGTGAAAAATGTAACTGTGAAAGTAAAAACAGATGACAAGTTTAAGATTCAGAATAATGCTACACAGGAAATAACATTCAGTGAACCTGACGAAAAAGTAGTATACTGTGACTTAGAAGTACAACAAAAAACAGGTATTTCTAAGATAGAAATAGAAGCTATCTCTGGTAAAGAGAGAGCTACTTATGTAGTAGAGTTAGATGTACTAAATCCTAATCCTATCACTGTAAAAACAGAAGATATTGTATTAGAACCGAACAGTACAAATAAAATCGAATGGGAGAAGTTTGGGGTGACAGGTAGTAATAAAGCTACTCTAGAGCTATCTACTTTCCCTGGTATTAATCTAACATCTAGATTAAACTTCTTGATTAAATATCCTCACGGATGTAGTGAGCAGGTGACTTCTGGAGTATTCCCTCAGATCTTCTTAGAAGATTTAGTTTATGTAAGTAAGAGTAAAAAAGAAAGTCTACAACGCAATATCAACGAAGGGTTAAAGACATTAGCTCAACGTCAGATGGCAGATGGTAGCTTTAGATACTGGAGCAGTGATTCTTATTCTGATGACTGGACCACTTCATACATTTTACACTTCTTAATCGAAGCTGAGAAAAGAGGATATGCACTACCTATTGGAAGTAAAGCTAATGCAATCGCTTATCAACAAAAAGCAGTAAGATCATGGTCATACAGCAGTCGTTATAATAATGATATTGCGCAGGCTTATAGATTATACACATTAGCACTAGCAGGTAATGCTGACTTAGCCTCTATGAACAGACTAAGAGAAACTACAGGTATTTCTGCTGATACGAAGTTACGTCTAGCAGCAGCCTATGCTTTAGCGGGGCAAAAAGAAGCTGCTAATAAACTAATAGCAAGCTCACCTATTATAGAGAATAATCAATCTCAGTATTACTATTATGGTTCTTATGAGAGAAGATTAGCTATGGCATTAGAAACACTTATTCTGACTAAATCGAATAATAAGTTAATGCATGAGTATGCAAACACATTAGCAAAAAGATTAGGTTCTAATACATGGATGAGTACACAGAGTACAGCATTCGGACTAAACGTAATCTCAGCTTATGTAAAGAATAATAAATCAAAAGAAGGTATCAATGTAGACTTCACAAATAATGGAACAACTACAAATGCTACGACAAAAAACAATATGTATGAGTATGACTTTAAAACGATATCTTCTACTAATGAAGTTAGTTTAGTCAATAAGAACACCTCTACTGTTTATGCTCGTGTGGCTTATAGTGGTATCCTTCCTGTAGGAAAAGAATTGACAGACGAAAGTAATATCAGTATTCGCACCTCGTTTAGAGATGCAAGTCAGCAAGTAATTAACCCTACTCAGTTGAGCCAAGGAACAGAGTTCTCTGCTTATATTACGATTACGAATACTACTGTTAACAGCATTGATAATGTAGCATTGACACAGATTATCCCATCTGGATGGGAGATTGTAAACCTGAGATACACAGATGCTGGTGAAGTGAGTAATCCTGTACAACACACAGATATCAGAGATGACCGTTCTAACTTCTACTTCAGTCTTAATCCAAGAGAGACAAAGACATTAAGAGTAGTATTAAATGCATCTTACCTAGGTAAGTATTATATGCCAGGAGTCTATGCAGAAGCGATGTATGACAATTCATACAGATGCCGTACAGCAGGACAATGGATAGAAGTAGTAAAATAATAAATTGACAATCATTAAATAAATACAGGGAAACAAAATTCCCTGTATTTTTATTTTATATGAAATTGAAACCTAACTTGAATTGGAAAACATGGTCTTTAAAGAGAAAAGTGATGACGATCATCGCTTTTATTCTCTTAGTACTCTATTACTTTTCGCTACCTAGCGAATTGTTTACTAAGCCCTATTCCACCGTAATAGAAAGTAATGATAATAAACTTCTCGGTGCACAGATAGCCACTGATGGACAATGGCGTTTTCCAGAAGTAGACTCTGTACCTTATAAGTTTAAGGAGTGTATTATTACCTTCGAAGACGAATACTTTTACTATCACTGGGGAGTTAACCCCGTGTCAATGATAAAAGCCTTTAGAGCTAATCTTCAGTCTGACAAGGTAGTCAGAGGAGGAAGTACACTTACACAGCAGACTATTCGTCTATCTAGAGATGGTAAGAAACGAAGCTATTCAGAGAAACTTATTGAAGCGATACAAGCTACTCGCCTAGAGTTTAAGTATAGTAAGGATAGAATATTAAGCCTATACGCATCGCATGCCCCTTTTGGAGGTAATGTGGTAGGTATAGAAGTAGCTGCTTGGCGTTATTTTGGGACAACACCAGAACAGTTATCTTGGGCAGAAAGCGCTACATTAGCAGTGTTACCAAACGCTCCAAGCTTAATATACCCAGGAAAAAACCAAGAAACATTACTTAAAAAAAGAAATGCCTTACTGAAAAAGTTACTAGACAAAGGCACTTTTGATGAGAGCACCTATCTACTAGCATTAGAAGAGCCTCTACCTCAGAAGCCTCATGAGCTACCTCAGATAGCACCTCACCTATTACAGTATGTAGCTAAGACAAATAGTCAAGAGAGAAATCATACTACGATAGACTATAATATTCAACAACGTGTCAATGATATCGTGAAGGGGTATTATTTTAATTATAGTCAAACAGAAATCTATAATATGGCTGTTATCGTCATAGATGTAGAAACACGTGATATCATCAGCTATGTAGGAAATACCCCTACTACAGTACAACATAAAAAAGATGTAGACATCATCCATGCACAGCGCAGTACAGCGAGTATCATTAAACCCTTCTTGTACGCGAGTATGCTAGATGATGCAGAACTCCTACCCAAAACATTAGCTGCTGATATACCTGTAGTGATATCGGGCTATAAACCTGAGAACTTTAATAGCTCTTATGAAGGAGCAGTACCAGCAGACGAAGCCTTATTTAGATCACTAAATATTCCTTTTGTATTAATGCTTCAGAAATATGGTATCTATAGATTCTATAATCAATTGCAAAACTTGGGCTTTAAATCTATTTCTAAACACCCTAATCACTATGGTCTATCCCTGATATTAGGAGGAGCGGAGAGCAATCTATGGGAGATAACGAAAGCATATACAGGACTAGCTTCTACCCTTAACTATTACAATAGAACAAAAGGTCAATATAGAAGCAACGAAATACAAGACTTAAACTGGAATAAAAACATTCAGCTTGACTTTGGACAGGATAGCAAAGAGAAAGCACATCTTGGCGCAGGAGCTATTTACAACACTTTTAAAGCACTTACACAAGTTAATCGACCAGAAGGAGATGAAGCATGGAGATACTATGACTCATCGCTTAAAATAGCTTGGAAGACAGGTACAAGCTTTGGAGGTAGAGATGCATGGGCAGTCGGTGTTAATAAAAAGTATGTAGTAGGCATCTGGGTAGGGAATGCCTCAGGAGAAGGTCGTCCATCTATCAGTGGAGTGCGTATGGCTGGTCCTATACTATTTGACGTATTTAATTTATTACCACGTACGAGCTGGTTTGAACAACCGTTAAACGACATGGAAGAGATAGAAGTATGTACCCAATCAGGATACCTAGCTGGCCCATACTGTGACAAGAGAACAGAACTAGTACCTTATCGTGCTAAAAAGACGGAGCTATGCCCTTATCACAAACTTGTTCACCTAGATCAGTCAATGAGCTATCAGGTCAACAGTATGTGTGAACCCATTGACAATATCATGAATCAACCTTGGTTCATCTTACCTCCGACTATGGCTCACTTCTATAAGCGACATCACAGTGATTATAAAGACCTTCCTCCTTATAGACCAGACTGTATAGATTATAGCACACAGAATACGACAGAGTTTATCTATCCTAAGCACAATGATCTAATCTATCTAACTAAAGACTTCTATTCTAATGTGCAGCCCTTTATAGCTAAAGCAGCAACCAGCAACCCTGCTAAAACACTATACTGGTACCTAGATGAAGAATACTTAGGCGAGACCTCATTATTTCATGAGCAAGCTATACAGGCAGATCCAGGCATACACTATTTAACCATAGTAGATGCTGATGGAAATACTAAAACGATTCAAATCACATTAGAACTCAGTAGCCCTAAATAAAATAGAGGAGCTAAACATAGCTCCTCTACTCATCACTCGCACTCAAAACAGCTTCTCTTCTTCTTTTTCTATTTTATATCTGTATGCTTATTCAGGATGATAAAAATTTCTAAATCATACGAGTAAACGACAAACACTTATAGTAAAACCTTTGTATGACTAAATTACTTTTTTAAGAGTTTAAAAAATTATACAAAGCAAATCATAAGATAGAAAACACCACAAATAAACTACTAATAATAAACACAATAGCTAGAAAGCAAACATTCTTCTACACTCACTGACAAAAATTATTATTTAAAAAACTATACCTTATAAGTATAACGCTGGTATTAAAAAAGACAAAAAGTGACTTCGCACAGTTTTACACCACTTTTTTAAGAAAAGAATATTTGATTATTAAAAGGCTAGTGTCCCATAAAAAGGTTAGAAACAAAAAAACCACTAATCTCCGACTAGTGGTTTTTTTGTTATTCTGAAAGTTCATTTCCTTTATCATCTAAGAAATGGTATTCTAGATACGTGTAAGCGTCACGTGGAATTACTTTAACCCATTTTTTAAACTCTAAGTACCACTTAGCTCTAATAGATGGAATTCCTTTAGTTAAATAAGCAGCAACGAATGGATGCGTATTTAAGATAATTTTTTTCGACTTATCTTTCGAAATAATATTTTCTAGGTCAGCCTTTATTTTGTCAATAACAAGAATAGGAGCTTCGATTTCACCGTGTTCATTCGGATCTTCTTCTCTTGTTTCAATATTAACTTCAGGTCTAACACGTTGTCTAGTGATTTGAATTAATCCAAATTTACTAGGAGGCAAGATCTTGTGTTTTGCTTTATCATCACTCATTTCTTCTTTTAAGAAGTCGTATAGTGTCTTTCTATTCTCTGGGTTCCCCATGTCAATAAAATCCACTACGATAATCCCACCCATATCTCTTAATCTAAGCTGTCTAGCTATCTCAGCTGCAGCGATAAGGTTAACTTCAAGGGCAGTGTCTTCTTGAGACTGAGCTTTGTTTGAGCGATTTCCACTGTTTACATCTATGACGTGTAACGCCTCTGTATGTTCTATGATTAAATAAGCTCCCTTACTCATAGAAACAGTTCTACCAAAAGAAGTCTTGATCTGACGTTCGATATTATACTTTTCGAAAATCGGAACTTCTAATGATTGATAGTGCTTCACAATAGAAACTTTCGAAGGAGCTATCTCTTGCAAATAGTCTTTCGTTTGGTAATACATATCCTCATCATCAGTCATGATACCCGTGAAAGTATCATTAAACACATCCCTAAGAATAGATGATGCTTTATTAACCTCTCCTAATACTTTAGAAGGATGATGAGCTACGCTTAATTTTTTGCACATATTGTTCCAGCGAGTCATTAGGTTCTGCAGATCTTTTTCGATCTCAGCTACCTTCATTCCCTCTGCCACAGTACGTACTATTACTCCAAATCCCTTTGGTTTGATTGTTTGAAGAAGTTTCTTTAGACGTTCTTTTTCTTCTTTAGATTCTATCTTTTGAGAAATAGAGATTCTATTAGAGAAAGGAACTAAGACTACATAACGTCCTGCTATAGAAAGTTCAGAACTAATACGAGGTCCTTTAGTAGAAATAGGTTCTTTAACAATCTGAACTAATAAAGACTGATTAGCACTTAATACATCACTAACCACTCCATCTTTATCAATTTCTTCCTCAAAAGGAAAGTTCTTTAAGGAGTAATCTTTTAATTTACCTCCGCTTACAAGTTTAGTGAACTTCAGTAAAGTTCGAAGATTAGGACCTAGATCATGGTAATGCAAGAAAGCATCCTTCTCAAAGCCTACGTGAACGAATGCAGCATTAAGTCCTGCTACAGGTTTTCTAATCTTAGCGATAAAGATATCGCCAACTTGAAAACCATCATCTTCACTCTCTTCTCTCTCCCTGTGTAGTTCAATTAGTTTTCCATCTTTTAATAAGGCAAAATCTACTGTATCAGAATTCGACCTAACAATTAGCTCTTTATTCACACTGTACATTTTTATCCATACTCATCCATTACGATGTCTAAAAGACCAAATGAGTTTGTATAGATGGATTAAACATTAATACAGATATTTCTATCTGGAAAACTTACCTTTTGCAAGGCAAGTTTTTTCAGTATCTTTTTTCTACTAAAAGAAAAAAGTAGTTTTAAACTACTTTTTCTTTTTGTGACGGTTAGCTCTCGCTCTTTTTTTACGTTTGTGCGTCGCTACCTTATGTCTTTTTCTTTTTTTACCACTTGGCATAATGTGTGTAATTTAGAGATTAATAAATTATTTTACTTTTACTTCTGTGTTTGACTTTACGCCTTCTACAAACACCTTAGCTGGTTTGAATGCTGGGATATTGTGTGCAGGGATTCTGATAGTTGTGTTTTTAGAGATATTTCTTCCTGTTTTCTCAGCTCTAGTTTTAATAATAAAACTACCGAAACCTCTTAAATAAACATTTTCACCAGCTTCTAAAGATCCTTTTACTTCTTCCATAAAAGATTCTACTGTTGCCTGTACTTCACCTTTTTCAAGCCCTAATTTTTCTGAAATTTTAGCTACAATGTCTGCTTTCGTCATTTTAGATATAAATTATTTTGTTGTTGTCTGATATTTTTAGAGTGTGCAAATATATTAATTTATATCCCAATAATTCAACCTTAATTGATTAAAATTTAAATATATAAAGTTTTAAGTTTGCGTTCAATACTTTTTACAATGATTTTTTCTAATAAACTCATTACTTGGTACTTAGAAAACAAACGTTTTTTACCTTGGAGAGAAACTAAAAACCCTTACGCCATTTGGTTATCAGAAATAATACTGCAACAAACGCGAGTAGCGCAAGGTTTACCCTATTTTGAAGCCTTTTTAACCACTTATCCTACTGTAAAAGATCTAGCAGATGCACCCGAAGATGATGTAATGCGCTTATGGCAAGGACTTGGCTACTACAGTAGAGCTAGAAACCTTCATGCAACAGCAAAAAAGGTAGCCTATGAACTAAATGGAGTATTTCCTCCTAATTATAAAGAACTACTTACATTAAAAGGTGTAGGAGAATATACTGCTGCTGCCATAGCCTCTATCGCTTATGATGAAGTAGTACCTGTAGTAGACGGCAATGTATTCAGAGTATTATCACGTGTGTACGGTATCACTTCTGATATCTCTACCAATACTACTAAAAAAGAATTTCAAGCACTAGCGGCTACTCTAATTCCTCAGCATGATCCTGCGACCTTTAATCAAGCGATCATGGACTTCGGTGCGATACAATGCACCCCGAAGAGTCCTGACTGTCCATCATGCCCTTTTATTAAAGAGTGTGTAGCCTATCAGACTAATCAGGTGGCTGTACTCCCTATCAAACTAAGCAAGGTAAAGGTAAAAAAACGCTATTTAGACTTCATCATCTTCATTGATAAAGATGGTAATACACATATAGAACAACGCACAGCTAAAGATATCTGGCAACAACTATACCAATTTCCAGTATTTGACAGTTTCACTCATCATATAGAAGACATAGACTCTGCACTGAGAGAGCGATACGACACCTTATATATAAAGGAGATAAAAGAACTGACGACTGACGCTATCACACACCAGCTATCACATCAGAAGTTACACATCAAGTTCTGGTGCGTACAAATAGAAGCAACACCTTCTGTACAAACGAGTTGGGAGGATTTAAATAAATTTGGTTTTCCGATTGTAATTCATAACTTTATTACATCCTTAGATTTAAAAACACTAATATCCTAACACTATGAACGGTACCCTTAACAAAGTTACATTAATAGGTCACTTAGGTGATAACGTCAAGATGCATTACTTCGAAAATGGTAATTGTATAGGTCGTTTTCCGATTGCGACTAACGAAGTTTATGTCAATAAAACATCCGGAGAAAAATATACTTCTACAGAATGGCATAATCTAGTCGTCAAAAACAAAGCTGCTGAAGTGTGTGAGAAATATCTATCTAAGGGAGATCGCATCTATGTAGAAGGGAGAATACGCACCCGTCAATGGCAAGGAGAAGATGGCATGAATAGACAGACAGTAGAGATTATGGTAACAGAGTTTATGTTCTTAGATACCAAAAAAGAAAATGACTACAGACAAAAAACATCTTTTGAAGAAGAAAAAAAAGAGGCTGTAGACAATTTTAATATCCCTAAAGAGACTAATAATGACAATTTGCCGTTTTAAGTAGGTTACTACTTTGTAAACCTTAATCGAAATAAGAAAGATGAAATTCCAATATATAAGCACTTTACTATTATCTGTAGCCTTCTTCGCTGCCTGCAAAGAGGATACTACTCCTAAGCCAAATGCTTTCTTAGCTCTAGACTATCCTAATCAGGAATATAAGACTTATCAAAACGAAAACGGTTTTGAGTTTAGTCAAAATCAATGGTCTACTATTAAAGAGGCTAAAAAGAATTCACTAGAAATACATTATCCACAGATGAAGGCTACCATCTTCATCAACTATAAGCCTGTAGAAAACAACTTAAATCTACTGCTAAAAGACGCACAGAAGCTTACTTATGAGCACTTCGTGAAGGCTGATGAGATTATAGAACAACCTTATATCAACTCTGATGACAGAGTATATGGTATGCTATATGATGTACAGGGAAATGCTGCTACGAATGTACAGTTCTACGCTACAGATAGTATAAAAAACTTTATCGTAGCCTCTCTATACTTCTATGCTAAACCAAACTATGACTCTATCTTACCCGCTACAGAATATGTAAAGAAAGATATGAGAACACTACTAGAGACACTTAAATGGACTAGTAAACAGGATGCAAACACACCTATTATAAAATAGAATACATCTCGATTTTTATATTCCGATGGAGCTAGTCTGTATAGATTAGTTCCATTTTGTTTTTATAGGAGTCTTCTGCGTCATGCGAACTATATTTCTACATCATCAGTACATCATGACTCCGTTAAATCATCCAAAATAACGGACTCACTACGGACTCATAACGGACTCACAACGGACTCACTCGCATTAAAACCAATAAAAAAAGCGAGTATGTATCAACACACTCGCTTTAGATCAAATATTTAAACAGATGAGGAATGCCCCTACTCTTATATTGTTCTTATTATTTAGTAGCACTAACGCTCTCTACCTTATAAATCCCATTAGCGATCTTCTCTACAGTACCTACTAATGACTCTACACTCTGCTTAGATTCATCAAAGTCTATCTCTGCAGTCTTAGTATCAAAGTCCACTTTAGCTAACTTCACTCCGTCTAGCCCTGCTAACTTACCTTCTATAAGCTTGGCGCATCCTATCTCACACGTCATTCCATCGATCTTAAATGTAGTGTGCTCCACATTACCAGCTACTTCTGTAGATGCAGTAGATACTGACGCATCAGCCGTCTTCTCTTCATTCTTACACGATACTACTAATATAGCTCCTAACATCATGAAGCCTATTGACTTTACTATTTTCATCTTTGTGGTATTTTAAAATTACATTCTTGATGGTACAAAAATAAAAAAAGCAACCGATAAATCAGTTGCTTTTTCAATTCTATTATTTAGATAATCAATTATTTAAAATCCTCGTCAGTAACTCCTTCGTTGATTTTAACATCTGTAACGATATTAACAATCTCTATTCCTACATTTAATACTTGTTTAAAAGGTATTTTTACCCCTTTCACTTCTTTATAATCCTCATACTTAGTAGTCATATTCATTACTTGGCCACCTTGCTCTTGAGTCATTACAGCACCTACTTTAAGTCCAGTAGTCAAGTCATAATAGTAAACAGACTTACCAACTTTAACACCTACAGCATCTTTACCATTAAAAGACTCTACACCAGTAACAATAGCACTTTTATTAGCTTTCATTTTTAACTCAGGAAAAATTGTTGCTTCACTTTGTACTTCAGCTAATTTATCACCTGTAAGTTCCAGTTTTTGGCCTTGTTGCATTACATAACCAGCTTTTGGAGTCACTACTTGCTTAGATAAAGTATTCCCCATCATCTTCTGCTCTACTAAGATATATCCCTCTTTCATTTTAGATATAGATTCTAGTTTCATCCCTTGTACTTCAGCAGTACTAGTTATGGCAACAGATTTGATCTCTGCTACTTTCTTCTCTCCACCGATAGCGTTCAAATATTTATCTACTACAGAATTAACAGTTACTCCAGCAGGTACTGCTTTACTAAAGCCTGGCTTACTAGCTTCATCAGCCTCTTTAGTATAGTACTTAATAGGATAGCCTAATTTCTCTAATCCTGATAATACGTCGCTACCTTTACCTACGATAACGATACGCATATTATCCTTAAGGAAATACTTCTGAGCAGCTTTCTGTACATCTGCTATCGTTACAGCATTGATATTCTTAATGTAGTTCTCATAAAAATCTACTGGAAGCTTATACAGCTCTTTATTAAGAGCATATCTAGCTACAGTAGCAGGTTTCTGGATTTCCATCACGAAGTCCCCTACATATTTAGCTTTCGCTAACTTCAGTTCATCTTCTTTAACAGGAGTCGTACGGATAAGGTCTATCTCTTTTATAAACTCTGTTACAGCGCTATCTGTAACCACGTTACGCACTGCAGCTGTGGCTCTAAATTTACCAGGATACTTACGAGATGGACTTATAGAAGAGTACGCTCCATACGTCCAACCATGTGCTTCACGCAAGTTTAAGAAAAGACGACCTTCTCCTCCTCCTCCAAGAATTTGGTTAGCCAAAATAACAGCAAAATAATCTTTGTCAGTCATTTTTAATTCCACCTCATTCACTAGCGCTATTTCTGACTGAACAGCGTTAGGCATATCTACGAAGTTAATCTCTGTAGCGCCAACGTTCCCTTTATAAACAACATCTTTATACTGTGTATTCGATTTATTCCAAGCCTCAAAAAGCCCCTTAATAGACTTCTCTGTCTTTTTATAATCAATATCTCCTACCACTACTAAGTATGCGTTCTCAGGAGAGTAATACTTCTTAAAGTATGCTTGAACATCAGCAAAAGTTACATTACTTAATGTCTTCTCCGTTTCGAATTCTCCTACTGGAGTATTCTTCCCGTATAGCACAGCGTCTTCTACTCTACGAGCAATATTAGTCACACTGTTCTCACCAGCCTTTACTCCTTCAATAGCTTTTGCCTTTGCCTTGTCGAATTCTTCTTGTGTCAGCACAGAGTTGATTACTCCATCAGCTAGTAAGTTTAGAATAGTCTCATTGTGTTTAGACAACCCATTCGCTGAAGCACCACCTGTATGGAAATTAATTCTAGCTCCTAAGAAGTCTATTTCTTCTAAGAACTGATCTTTATTCATCTTCTTCGTCTCATTCCCCAACATTTCAGATAAGATAGAAGCTACTCCTGCTTTCTCCCCATCATAGATTAACGGATTATCAATACTCAATGTATAAGATACTCGAGGTAACTTCGTATTCTGAACAACCATCACCTTCATCCCATTCTTTAATACAAAAGAGGTAGGCTGTCCTACATGTACTACTGGCGCAGGCCCCGCTACAGGCTGTTTTCTATCTTGAGCTTGTACTTCTAAAGCTGCCAAAGCAAACACTACACTTGCAGCATAAATATATATTTTTTTCATTTCTAGTCTACAGTTAAAATTAGTTATTAGCTTTCTTTGTAGGGATATAATCCAAAATTAACCTTTGATTTTTATTCAGGTATTTTTTAGCTACATCGCGAATCTCTTCTCTAGTGATACTTCTATAGATATCTATATTCGTATTAATTAGATTAACATCACCGTACAATAGGTAATAAGAAGCAAGATTCTCAGCTAATCCTTCTACATTAGAGTTAGAATCAACATATTGCTTTTCGAAAACGTTCTGAAGTTTCTGGAAGTCACGCTCTGAAATCAACTCAGTCTGTAATTTCTCGATTTCTTCATCAATCTCTTTAATTAAATCAGCCGAAGCAAAACCTTGCATCGGAATACCGTAAATAAAGTAGATTCCATAATCTTCTTGACTTAAGTTAAATGAAGCCATTTCTAAAGCCATCTTCTTTTGGTCAACTACTTTTTTATACAATCTAGAACTTTTCCCTCCTGATAAAATAGACGAGATCATATCTAACACACGAGCATCACGAGTCTTCATAGATGGTGTACGATATGCTTCTACTAACATTGGAAGTTGAATATTCGGATCTTGAAACTCAGCGTGAATTTCTTTTGTTATAGGAGCTTCCTCAAATTTGTTTTTTACAACAGGACTTCCTTTAGCAATAGGTCCAAAATATTGTTTAATCCACGTTTTTGCTTGATCTTTCTCAAAATCACCAGCTACAACTAAAACAGCGTTATTTGGTAAATAAAACTTCTTGTTAAAAGCTAAGAACTCATCTAAAGTAGCAGCATCTAAATGTTCCATAGATCCAATAGGTGCCCAGCGATAAGGGTGCTTAACGAATAGATTTTTCTTCACCTCTGAGAATAATTGACCATAAGGCTGATTATCTACACGTAGTCTCTTTTCTTCTTTTACTACTTCATTCTGAGTAGTTACACCTATCTGATTAATGATAGGGTGCATCAGACGCTCAGACTCCATCCAAAGTCCAAGCTCTAAATTATTAGAAGGGAATACTTCATAATAATAAGTACGGTCATCAGAAGTATTAGCATTATTATTCCCCCCATTAGCAGTTACTATCTTAAACCACTCACCGCGCTCGATATTCTTCGTTCCTTCAAACAATAAGTGTTCAAAAAAGTGAGCAAATCCTGTTCTATCAGGGTTTTCATCTTTAGCCCCTACGTGATACATCACTGATGTCACTACTACAGGAGCCGATTTGTCTTGATGTAAGATAACGTGTAATCCGTTATCTAAAGTGTACTGCTCGAATTCCACTTTTTGAGCTAAGGCAGATATTCCGAAGAATAATGAGCCTAAAACCAATAAAGATTTTTTCATTCTACAATATTTTGAAATTAGGTTATAACCTAATAAGTAGCCATATTTTAAATTATGTTACACTATTTCTAAAATATTTTTATATTTTATTAAATAAACAGTCCAATACACCACCAAATTGACATTCATCGACAGTACTAAATAAACTTCATCAAACAGATAACACCGCCATCAAAGGCATAGATCTACTACTAATGATCTATCACACCTCGCCTTAAGCAAACTTTATAAGATAATGAAGTATAACAGAACTAACTCATTTACACCAAAATAGAAATAAAAAATATTCTAAATGGGAGGTGTAAAACTTTTGTAAATAAGAAATTAAATGTATATTTGCACCCTTAATAAACATTTTAATTTTTTGTTATGTACGCAATCGTAGAGATAGCAGGGCAACAATTCAAAGTTAGCAAAGACCAAAAAGTGTATGTACACCGTTTAGCAACTGAAGAAGGATCAAAAGTTACTTTTGACAAAGTTCTTTTAGTTGATGACAACAACAACATCACTCTAGGCGCCCCAGCTATAGAAGGTGCTTCTGTGGAAGCTAAAGTTTTACAACACCTACAAGGTGACAAAGTAATCGTTTTCAAAAAGAAAAGAAGAAAAGGTTACAAAAAGAAAAACGGACACAGACAAGCTTTAACTCAAATTGTTATTGAGGGAATCAATGCAGGAGGAGCTAAAAAGAAAGCAACTAAAAAAGAAACTGCTGAAGCAGCTGAGTAATTAACAAACTAAATTTAAAACGTCATGGCACACAAAAAAGGTGTAGGTAGTTCTAAGAATGGTAGAGAATCAGAATCGAAACGTTTAGGCGTTAAGATTTATGGTGGTCAAGCAGCTATCGCTGGAAATATCATCGTTAGACAAAGAGGTTCTAAGCACAATGCTGGTGAAAACGTTTACATGGGGAAAGATCATACTTTACATGCAAAAGTTGACGGTGTTGTTAAATTCCAAAAGAAAAAAGACAACAAGTCTTACGTTTCTATTTTACCATTTGAAGCTTAAGAATCAAACTTATTTATTTGTTTAAGACAAATAAATAGAAAACATAGAGAAGGCGCTATAATTAATTATAGCGCCTTTTTTTGTGCACTATAGTCTCGCATCTCACCTCCTTACTTTCTTTGCTCTTCAAAAAAACTAATAAAGCTCTTTAGATTATCTATTTTATTTAGATTCATTACAATAAACACCATCCACTAAAACAACATAACAAACTATAAATCAGTACTTAATATTAATTATTTAGACAAAATAAAAATAACTATTGTAGAATTAGATATTTTATTTACATTTGTTCTAAATAATTAAACAATCTAACTTATTAAAAATGAAGATTAAAAAAGTACTTTCGTTATTTGCAATCACTGCATTTTTGTTGACGAGTTGTTCTAGTGATGATAACGAAATCATCAGACCAG
This sequence comes from Myroides sp. C4067, assembly GCF_038039665.1. Classification (NCBI taxonomy): domain Bacteria; kingdom Pseudomonadati; phylum Bacteroidota; class Flavobacteriia; order Flavobacteriales; family Flavobacteriaceae; genus Myroides; species Myroides sp. C4067. Next base: position 125,487 of record NZ_JBBPHJ010000005.1, on the reverse strand, counting down.
AACAAAAAGATCAAGTAGAGGTTGGTACATCATTACCTATCACTGGTTATTATGTATTCCCACATACACCAACAATGCCATTGCCATTTAAATTTGAATCAGATAAGATTACTATATTCTTTGCTGATAATGATCAGGCAACAAATGAAGTTTATAATGTAGTAAAAGTTTATAAAAACACTGCTAATGTTATCAAAGCTGTAACTACTCCTAAAGATGGTAAAGGATATAAAACATTCTTCTTTAGAGAACAAACAGAAAATGGTGTACAAATCCATATGGATTACACTTTTGATACTGAAAGTGAAGCAGTAAATACTGCATATCCAACTGATAAGAAAACTACAACTAGAAATGTTACAATTAAAGCTGACAATCCTCATGGAAGTATGAAGTTTGGTTGGTTACAATTAAACAAAGAGCAAGAGAAAGTACAGAACATGGATAAACTAAAAGGAGTTTATGGTTCTGAAGTTATCTTAGACAAAGACAACAAACCACAAGCTCAGTATGTATTCAAACTAAATGATAAAGATGAGGCTTTCCTTTTTAGAGCAAATATGGGGAATGGTTTCGGTGATTCAGCGTCATTTACACTTAAAAAAGTAGCTACAGACGAAACTAAAGGACAAATAATCTATGAAGTAACTGGTTCTACTGGTTATTATTCAGGAAGAACTGGACAATTCCTTACTGTATACGTAAAAGATATTACTACAGATGGTTCTAAAGCAACTTTTGCCATTGCTACTAAAGACGGAGGTAATTCTGTAGCTGGTAGTAAAGGTGATATCGTAGGTAAGACTATAGAAGAAGCTAAAGAAATCAAAGCTCCTGAAGCTGATAAAGTTTGGGAAAAAGATATGATGAAATACGCACATCTTTGGATACCTACTACAAGAGAGTAATTTAATTTCACTGATATTTTAAGCTAAAAAAAGAGGTAATAGTTAAATACTATTACCTCTTTTTGATTGTATTATAAAAGATATGATTTTATCTATCGTTTCCCTTGATCATATTATACAACTCTAAAGCTTTACCATCAGTCAGCATAGAGATAAAGTGACATATATTCATTAAGCGCACATACACACTATCATTCTCTATTCTATACTTATCTGGTAATAGAGACATAATCAATAGATCATACTGGCTCTCCTCTCCGTAATAGACGTTATTTACAGCTGATGTAAACGCTTCTAACAGAGCATTGATTACCTTATACCCTACTATCTCTTTCTCTATCACTTCACGGCTCTGGTATACTTTATTAATACTCACAGAAAGAATATCTTTCATCTGAGCGATATAACTACACTTCTCCGTTAAGGCATAAGGATACTCACCTGCTAATATCTTATCTTCATTCTCTAAGAACACTCTACACACATCCTGTATCAAGCTACCAATAGCTAAAGCCCTTAAATAACTTACTCTATCCTCCTTAGAAGCTAACTGAGCATAAGTCTGGGGGTTAATACTGTTCTGAACAATCTTGATTAAAAACTCTAGAGCGTGCTCTTCTGGTATCCATCCGAGATTAATACCGTCTTCGAAGTCTGTTATAGTATAACATATATCGTCTGCTGCTTCAACCAAGAAAGCCAATGGATGTCTAAAATATGCTGCTTCAGTACGATCGTCTTTAGATATAAGACCTAGTTCATTCGCTACATCAATAAATGCCTCTTTATCCTCTTGAAAGAAGCCATATTTCTTATCTGAGATATCTCTAGTCAATTTCTTAGGCAAACTCTCTTTAGGATACTTCATAAAGGCTCCAAGAGTAGCATAAGAGATTCTCAAACCACCTGCCATACCAGGACGACTCTTCGTCAGTATAGCAAAACCATTTGCATTACCTTCAAAGTCAATCAAGTCTTGCCATTCCTTATCTGTTACCTGATCTCTATACTTAGCTCCTAGTCCTCGTTTAAAGAAGTCCCCTATCGCACGTTCACCAGAGTGCCCAAATGGAGGATTACCAATATCGTGTGCTAATGAAGCCGCTGCTACTATAGCCCCGAAGTCATTTACTGTATATCCGTATTCTTCTGCTAAATAAGTATATTTATTTAAAAGACTAGAACCTACTATTCTACCTAAAGAACGTCCTACCACAGACACTTCTAAACTATGTGTCAATCTAGTGTGAACAAAGTTCGTCTTAGACAGAGGGATTACTTGTGTTTTATCTTGTAAACTTCTAAATGGTGATGAAAAGATGATTCTATCATAGTCCACCTCAAACCCTATACGAGTCTCTAGTTCATCTAATCTATTTCTAACAAAAGTGTCACCATACTTCTTTAGTGATAGTAACTTTTCCCATTTCATCATAAGCAAATGTTCAACTAGTTATTTTGATCAGCCTCTAATAATAATTGGCTATTTATAATATTATCTTTTACTGTTTTGAATACATGATTCTTTGCCTCTGCATAAGAAACGTCATATATTCTCGTTAATGTTCTATACTCTTCTGGATATTCCTTTAGCAACTTATCGTAATAGAAGTCAAGAGCCTCTTTATTCGGAGCTGTATATTCTAACTGTAACTCAAAGCGTCTAACTAAAGCTTCATCGATCATGTGTATCTGATTCGTAGCTGCCATAAGAATAGACTTCTGTGGTAGATTATCTATCAACTGTAAGATAGCATTCACTACACGTTTCATCTCACTGTTATCCTTATTGTCATAATCTCTAATCTGGCCTAATGAGTCAAACTCATCAAAGAATAGGACAGAACTCTCGTATTGAATTTCTTTAAATAAACTCTCAATATTCTTAGCCGTTTCTCCTAGCTTGGAAGAAACAATAGTAGCAAGATTAACAATGATAAGTTTCTTATCTAAATGTTTAGCAATAGCCTTAGCTGTCATGGTCTTACCACATCCTGTCTTACCATAAAGTAATATCTTATTACTAACAGGGAGATTATACTTCATCAGTATATCACGGTATTTATACTCTTTTAGAAATTGAGTAATCTCAGCTTTTACGTTGTCATTAAACATGACATCATCTAAAGAAATTTTAGTGCGATCTATATAATATAAAGAACTCATATTAAACAATAAATTTGTTGTGTGTTAAACCACAAATATACTGCTTATATTCCTCGATTAACTCCTCCAGAAAAGAGAAAAAAAGAACATTTTAGTATATTTACAACTAATCCCCTAAATAAAACCATTCCGCCTTGATTAGAAATAATGAGCGCGAATAGTAATCTGATAAAGCGTCATTCCGCCTTCTTTATTTCTATAGAAATCAAAGTGATTAGATCTCGTCTGCTTACCTTTAACTTCCTTTATATTTACACTAAACGCAGGAAACTCAGCACTTCTCCATTTGCCTTCGTCATCTAAATATAATTGTCTGTCTTGCTCAGATGTGATTTCTGTATCATCAGTTATCACTCCATCTTCTATATAATAATCTATGTGATAACGACTGCTATCTCCGTTTCTTATTAAGTCAAATGCTTGAGTTATTAGTTCCCTCTTATCTTCTAACAATTCCTTTTTATCGATAACTATATAATCACCTATATTATCATTATCTATTTCTAAGTTCACTTTCAGATTATCTGATAGATACTTCTCCCATTTACTTCCTTCTGTACTTGGTAAGAATACCTGTTCTGTGAAATACTGTAAATACTTCTCTAATTGAACGAAGTTATAATACTTACCATTCATCCCCTTTAAGCTAACATAATAACTATCTTCTAAAGGTTCATCAGTAATTTTTAAGCTAAACATATCCAAATCAATATGAGGTTCAAGCATATCTTCAATTAATACCTCCCCTTTAGTATTTAAAAGATAGGTATCTCCTCCTAGAAGTACATTATGTCTATCACCATTCCTCCCTATATTATCTTTTACAGCACCTTTTAGAGCATATAGCATACCATTATGTACTTTGGTTAATCCCGAATATATAGGTTCTATGACCACTTGTCCTTTATCATTATATAGACCAACTAACTCTCTGTCTTTATCTGTAAAACGAATGTAATTCTCACTAGAATAATCAGGAGCGACTACGTCATAATAATATACATGATCTATTCTTATATCTTCTCCATTATCTTGTTTGATTAGATAATATATATCTAATCCTATATCTTTCTCATCTATTATAGTGCGGATACGATTACTATTTTTTACAACTTTAGGTTTAGAAGGGTAGTTGTTCTCCTGATAATAATTCTGATACACAAAAACACCAATCCCCAATAATAACAATCCTCCTACAATAGAGAATATCTTTCTCATAGCTTATTTCTTTAACAGTAAATATAACGATTATCTTACAGAACATGAACAAAAAAAGGAGTGACTATTCATCACTCCTTACCTATTCTTATCTATAGTTCTGGTATAACTCCGTCTCTATAATCTTATTCTTCACCTGCTAAGAAGAACTTCATTGACTTCATTGGGTAGTCTTCTCTACTCATATTACTAGGGTTAGCAATAGCTTTCTTAATGCTAATCACATCACCTACTTTGAAGTTTGCTTCTGTATATTGGTAATCTAATAAATAAGGCCCACAGAAATAATTTCCTTTAGCATCTTTCTCTATCGCTCCTTTAAAAATACCTTTTTTAGTTTCTTTAGACATAGTATATAACTGTTAATGGTACAAAGATACAACAAAAAAGGTAGCTCAGAGAACTACCTTTTAATATCAATAAAGTATGTTCTTTAAGAACCACACATTTCACAATCTTCATCATTATTAGCAGCCATTCTAGCACGCTGTAACATCGCTTGATAGTCTTCTACAGACACCTGCTCTACTTCTTCTATAGCATTTGGATTAGCTTTCTTCTCATTATTTAAAGTAAACTTGATCGCATCTACAGCAGACTTCGTACGCAAGTAATACATTCCTGTCTTTAACCCTGACTTCCAAGCATAGAAATGCATAGAGGTTAACTTAGCATAGTTCGCTCCTTCCATAAACAAGTTTAGAGATTGAGACTGATCAATAAAATATCCACGTTGACGAGACATATCAATGATATCTTTCATACTAAGTTCCCATACCGTTTTATACAACTCTCTAATATCAGCAGGTATAAAGTCAATATGTTGAATAGAACCATTCGCACGCATGATCTCTTGTTTTAAATCTTCATTCCAAAGACCTAACTCTACAAGGTCTTTCAATAAATGTTTATTTACAACAATAAACTCTCCTGATAACACACGTCTAGTATAAATATTCGATGTATAAGGTTCGAATGCCTCATTATTTCCTAAGATTTGAGAAGTAGATGCAGTAGGCATAGGAGCTAATAATAAAGAGTTTCTCACTCCATTAGCCATTACTTCTTTTCTCAAAGAAGCCCAATCCCATCTTCCACTTAATTCTTCATCTTTCACACCCCACATATTGTATTGGAACTCTCCTTTAGAAATAGGTGATCCCTCAAACGTAGAATATGCTCCTTCCTCTTTAGCCATCTCCATAGAGGCAGTTAAAGCTGCGAAGTATATCGTTTCGAATATCTCTTGGTTTAATTGCTTTGCTTCTGGACTAGTGAACGGCATTCTCATCATGATAAATGCATCTGCTAATCCTTGTACTCCTAACCCTACAGGTCTATGACGCATATTAGAATTATACGCCTCTTCTACAGGATAGTAGTTTCTATCGATAACACGGTTTAAGTTACGTGTAATACGCTTCGTTACATCAAATAAAAACTGATGATTAAATTGACCATCTTCTACGAACATTGGCAATGAGATAGATGCCAAATTACATACCGCTACTTCATCAGGAGAAGTGTACTCCATAATCTCAGTACATAAATTAGATGATCTAATCACACCTAGATTCTTCTGATTTGACTTCGCATTAGCCGCATCTTTATAAAGCATATAAGGTGTTCCTGTCTCTATCTGAGCCTCTAGAACAGCTTCCCATAACTCACGTGCCTTGATTGTACGTCTACCTTTACCTTCATTCTCATACTTCAGATAAAGTTGCTCAAACTCCTCTCCATATACATCACAAAGACCAGGGCACTCATTAGGACACATTAGAGTCCATTTCTCATCAGCCTCTACACGTTGCATGAATAAGTCATTGATCCATAAAGCAAGGAACAAATCACGTGCACGCATTTCTTCTTTACCGTGGTTTTTTCTCAATTCGATAAAGTCAAATACATCTGCATGCCATGGCTCTAAGTAAATAGCAAAACTACCTTTGCGCTTACCACCACCTTGATCTACATATCTAGCCGTATCATTATACACACGTAGCATAGGCACGATACCATTAGAAGTACCATTCGTCCCTCTGATATAAGATCCTGTCGCACGTACATTGTGAATAGATAGACCTATACCTCCAGCCGATTGAGAAATCTTAGCAGTTTGTTTTAAGGTATCATATATTCCCTCAATACTATCATCTTTCATTGTTAATAAGAAACAAGATGACATCTGAGGCTTAGGTGTTCCAGAATTAAATAACGTTGGCGTAGCATGTGTAAAATACTTCTTAGACATCAATTCGTATGTTTCTATAACAGAATCAATATCATCTAAGTGTATCCCTACCGCTACACGCATAAGCATATGTTGAGGACGCTCTACTATCTTACCATTAAGCTTTAATAAATAAGAACGCTCTAGTGTCTTAAACCCAAAGTAATCATAGTTAAAATCACGTTGATAAATAATAGTTGAATCTAATCTCTCACTGTGCTTTTTAATCACCTCATACACATCGTCAGCGATAAGTGGAGCTTCCTGTCCTGTACGAGGGTTGACATATCTATATAAATCTTCTACTGTTTCTGAGAAGACTTTTTTAGTATTCTTATGTAAATTAGATACTGCTATTCTAGCTGCTAACAGCGCATAGTCAGGATGCGTCACAGTCATAGAAGCCGCAGTCTCTGCTGCCAGATTATCTAATTCAGAAGTAGCTACTCCATCGTATAATCCTTCGATAACTCTCATCGCTACCTTTACAGGATCTACGAACTCATTTAGCTCATAACACAGTATTCTAATTCGGTCTGTAATCTTGTCAAAACTTACAGGCTCTCTTCTTCCGTCTCTTTTTATTACGTACATCTACTCTTTTTCCTTTTTAAGTTAACAATTAAAAATCTGCGTCGAAGCTAATCTTATTACCTCCTTCTTCTTTAGAAATAACCCCAGCTTTTTGATATTCAGACACACGCTTTTCGAAGAAGTTTGTCTTACCTTGTAGAGAGATCATATCCATAAAGTCAAAAGGATTACCTACATTATATTCTTTCGCACATCCTAACTCCACTAATAATCTATCTGTCACAAACTCTAAATACTGAGTCATCAACGTAGAGTTCATACCAATCAAACTAACAGGTAAAGACTCTGTAATAAACTCTCTTTCTATATTTAAAGCATCCACTAATATTTCTCTAATGCGCTCTTTAGGAACTTTATTAATCAAGTGGTGATTATGTAAGTGTACAGCGAAGTCACAGTGTACTCCTTCATCTCTAGATATTAACTCATTTGAGAAGGTAAGTCCTGGCATAAGCCCTCTTTTCTTTAACCAGAAGATAGAACAGAACGCTCCTGAGAAGAAGATACCTTCTACAGCTGCAAAAGCAATTAAACGCTCTGCAAACGAATCAGACTCTATCCACTTCAGCGCCCATTCAGCTTTTTTCATAATAGCAGGGAATACCTCTATAGCTCTGAATAATCTATCTTTTTCTTCCTCATTCTTCACATACGTATCGATAAGTAGAGAATAAGTTTCACTGTGAATATTCTCCATCATAATCTGGAATCCATAGAAGAACTTTGCCTCAGCGTATTGTACCTCATTCACGAAGTTCTCTGCTAAGTTTTCATTCACTATACCATCAGATGCGGCGAAGAAAGCAAGAATATGTTTGATAAAATAACGTTCATCTTCATTTAGCTTATTGTTCCAATCAGATAAATCTTGATGCAAATCAATCTCTTCTGCTGTCCAAAAGCTAGCTTCCATCTTCTTATACCAATCCCAAATATCATGATGTTTGATAGGAAATATTACGAATCTATTTTTGTTTTCAGTTAAAATTGGTTCTTGAACAGCCATACTATATTGAATATAAAAGATTAAAATATCACGAGAGAATTCTCCCTCTCTTTTACAAATATGATGTTTTTTTTGCTCTATAAAAAATTAGTGTACAACCTAGTTATTCACAAATGGTACAAGTTATTAACAATGACTAACAATCAACAACTTACACAAATAACTAATTTACAACATCTTACAAAAAAAATATTACTACACCAAACAGCCTCACCCTACTACCATTAAGGGATGAGAGACCTAATCCACTTAGTTAATTCATACATTACTTACTGTAAAATGTAGATTAAGTATTTTGCACAAAAAGTCATACTATCTAAAAATATAATATAAAAAAACGGCAACTATTTATAGTTGCCGTTTCATATATTTCAAAAGTTTCTAACTACTAAAGTTCGAAAGCTTTTTTAGGATTATTACCTAATAATAATTCAGTTGGGTTCTCTAAAGCCTCTTTAATAGCTACTAAGAAACCTACTGACTCACGTCCGTCGATGATTCTGTGGTCATAAGATAACGCCACATACATCATTGGGTGAATCTCAACTTTTCCATCTACAGCGATAGGACGCTCAATGATATTGTGCATACCTAAGATAGCAGACTGTGGAGGGTTGATAATTGGAGTAGATAACATAGATCCGAATACACCACCATTAGTAATAGTGAATGTACCACCTGTCATCTCATCTACAGTGATTTGTCCATCACGAGCTCTGATAGCTAAACGCTTGATTTCAGCCTCAACACCACGGAAAGATAATAACTCAGCATTTCTCACTACTGGCACCATTAGACCTTTAGGTCCTGATACAGCGATAGAGATATCAGCGAAGTCAAACTTGATTTGGTCTTGACCATCGATCATAGAGTTCACGTCTGGATATAATTCTAATGCACGAGTAACCGCTTTAGTGAAGAAAGACATAAATCCTAATCCTACACCATGCTTAGCTTTGAAAGCATCTTTATACTCAGCTCTTAATTTGTTTACGTTAGTTAAGTTAACTTCGTTGAAAGTAGTTAACATAGCAGTCGTGTTTTTAGCTTCCACTAGACGCTCAGCTACTTTACGACGTAACATAGACATTTTTTTACGCTCTTCTCCTCTAGGTCCTCCAGTTGGTGTACCCATAGAAGCTTTTGCGTTTACTGCATCTTCTTTAGTGATTCTACCATCTTTACCAGTACCAGTTACAGTAGCAGGATTGATGCTTTTCTCATCTAAAATTTTCTTAGCAGCTGGAGATGCACTTCCAGTAGCATAAGTAGTAGCTGCAGCTTGCACAGGTTCAGCTTTAGGAGCTTCTGCTTTAGGAGCCTCTTGAGCTGGTTTAGCTTCTGTAGAAGCACCTCCTGCAGGTTTTGCAGCACTCATATCGATTAAACAAACTACTTGCCCTACAGCAACAGCGTCACCTTCTTCTGCTTTTAAAGTGATAATACCACTTTCTTCAGCTGGTAATTCTAAAGTTGCTTTATCTGAATCTACTTCAGCAATAGCTTGGTCTTTTTCAACGTAATCTCCATCTTTTACTAACCATGTAGCGATTTCAACTTCAGTAATTGATTCACCTGGCGAAGGAACTTTCATTTCTAAGATGCTCATCTGTATATGCTTTAATTAAATATTGTTATGTAAAAATACGTTTTTTTCTATTATAAATTCTTGTCGAACACTTTAGCGATAGCTTCTGCATAACGTTTTTTAGAACGTACAGAACTTCCTGAAGCTGGTGCACTAAATGCTTGGTTACCTGCATAACGCAATGGTTTCAAGTCAAAGTTCATTAACATATGCCCATAAGCACCCATGTTACGTGGCTCTTCTTGACCCCATACGAAGTCGTCTGCATTAGTATACTTCGCTAATACCTCAGCAATTTGCTCGATTGGTAATGGGAATAATTGTTCGATACGAACAAATGCAATATCCTTTCTACCTAATTCTTCACGCTTAGCTACTAAGTCGTAGTAGAACTTACCACTACACAATACTACTGATTTTACATCTGCAGCATTTACATTAGCATCGTCTATCACGTACTGGAATTTACCATCTGTAAAGTCACTGATAGAAGATACCGCAGCTGGGTGTCTTAATAAACTCTTAGGAGACATATTGATTAATGGCTTTCTAAAGTCAGTGATCATTTGTCTTCTCATTAAGTGGAAGAAGTTAGCTGGAGTAGTTACATTCGTTACGAACATATTACTTTCAGCACATAACTGTAAGTAACGCTCTAATCTAGCAGAAGAGTGTTCAGCACCTTGATTCTCATATCCGTGAGGTAATAACATCACGATACCGTTCTGGTTGCTCCATTTATCTTCAGCAGCAGAGATATATTGATCCATCATAATCTGAGCTCCGTTAGAGAAATCCCCGAACTGTGCTTCCCAGATAGTTAATGTATTAGGATTAGTCAATGCATAACCATACTCAAAACCTAAAACAGCGTACTCAGCCAATAGAGAGTTGAATATTCTCATTTGACCATTTTGCTCTTTTAATTGGTTTAATAAAATGATTGACTCTTCTGTATCTTCTGTTTTCACTACAGCATGTCTGTGAGAGAATGTACCACGCTCTACATCTTGACCTGACATACGCACATCGTATCCATCTGTCAATAGTGTACCATACGCTAATAACTCACCCATAGCCCAGTCTAAAGCATCTTTTTCGAAGAACATAGCTTTTCTATCTCCGATAAGTCTTGTCACCTTATTGATGAATTTTTTATCACCAGGCAATGCAGTAATTACTTCAGCAATTGCAGTTAATTTCTCTTTAGAAACTTTAGTGTCGTAGTCAGCTACCATTTTGTCACGACCTGCGATGTGGAATCCATCCCAGTTCTCTTCCATAAATGTTCTAACCTTAGCAAATTCTTTTTCACGAGAAGTGCTTAACTCTTGCTCTAAAGCATCTTTATATTGTTTCTCTAAAGATTTAACGAAAGCATCATCTACCACTTTATCCTCTAATAATCTAGCGTTATAGATATTACGAGAGTTAGGGTGTTTAGAGATTAACTTGTACAAGATTGGTTGAGTGAACTTTGGTTCATCTCCCTCGTTGTGTCCGTATTTACGGTATCCAACTAAGTCAATAAATACATCTGTACCAAAATGCATACGGTAATCCAAAGCGAATAAGAATGCTCTTACTGCAGCTTCAGTATCGTCAGCGTTAACGTGTAATACAGGAGATTGAGTTACTTTAGCAACATCTGTAGAATAAGTAGAAGAACGACCATCAGAATAGTTAGTTGTAAAACCAACTTGGTTGTTTAATACAATGTGAATTGTACCTTCTGTCTTATACCCTCTAAGTTTAGCCATCTGCACAATTTCATAAACAATTCCTTGTCCAGCGATTGCAGCATCTCCGTGAAGAGCAATAGGTAAAACTTTAGATGGTTCGTTTACAAAGATAGTATCTTGTTTCGCTCTAGCGATACCTTCGATAACTGCCCCTACAGTCTCTAAGTGAGAAGGGTTAGGAGTTAAGTTAACATGGATCTCTTTTCCAGAACGAGTCTTACGTGTCGATGTAAGACCTAAGTGATACTTAACGTCTCCGTCAAAACCTTCAACAGCATCATAATCTTTACCGTCAAATTCAGCAAAGATATCTTGTGCAGGTTTGTGGAATACGTTAGCTAATACATTAAGACGTCCACGGTGTGCCATCCCTACTACGATCTCCTCTACTCCTTTTTCAGCAGCAGCATCCATCATAAAGTCCATCGCTGGTATTGCAGCCTCTAGACCCTCTAGTGAGAAACGTTTTTGTCCAACGTATTTTGTGTTTAGGAAGTTTTCAAAAGACACTGCCTCAATTAACTTGTGCAGAATTTCTTTCTTCTCTTCACTATCAAATTTTGCCTCTGTAGCCTCATAGTGATTTTGAATCCATTGTACAGCAGCTTCATCAGTGATGTACTTGTACTCAATACCTAATGTAGTACAGTAAATTTTCTCTAATTGGGCAATGATTTGTCCCAATGTAGTAGTTGGTAGTTGTATTGTTTTTGCAGCCTCAAAATTAACATTCAAATCTGCTTGAGAAAGACCAAACTTCTCTAAACTCAAATCTGGATGCTCTACTTTTCTGTCTCTTAATGGGTTTGTTTTAGTCAATAAATGCCCATAAGTTCTGTAAGCGTCAATTAATTTTAATACAGCAAACTCCTTTTGAAGTTGCCCTAACTGCGCTGAACTATCTACACCAACACTATTACTTGACGTATAAGCTTGTGATAATTGCTCAACAGGCCCACCATTGTATTCATTTGCAAAGTCAAATCCCTGAAAGAAAGCTCTCCAGCTTGGCTCTACGCTATCTGGGCTTTCTAAATATTGATCATATAAATCTGCAAAAAATGCAGTGTGTGCCGCATTTAAAAAGGAATATCTATCCATAATTTCGTCTAAAGACCTTTTGTTTAAATATTATATCTACAAAAATACAACTCTTTATGACAAAACTATAAACTTTTGCTTATTTTTATCTTATAATTATTTTATAAAATTGAAATGAAAAGATTTAACATCAACTATTTACTGTTTTTTTTATCAATATCATTTTTTTTAGGTGGCTCTTTTTCCATTCTTGCACAAGATCAAGGAAATAGCTCCAAAAATTATGATTTTAATAAAAGGTGGAAATTTGGTGGAGGCCTTGGAGTTGGCTTCGGAAGTGGTTACACTGATGTGATGGTTGCTCCGAGTGCACTATACCAGGTTAACCCTTATTTTGCAGCAGGTGTAGGACTACAAGGAAGCTATATCAGCAGTAAAAACAGAAGCTACTACAACAGTAGTGTTAAAGAATACAATTCTTGGTTATACGGAGGTAGTATAATCGCACTGTCAAATCCTATACCTGAAATACAACTTTCGGCAGAATTAGAACAACTAAGAGTAAACAACACCTATAAGTATCACACAGGAGAAAAACTAGATGACAACTTCTGGAACACTGCTTTATTCTTAGGTATTGGATACAGTAACGGACCTGTTACAATCGGTGTTCGATACAATGTCCTATATAAAGAAAAAGACATGGTGTATGGAAGTGCCTATATGCCTTTCGTTAGATTTTACTTCTAACCATTATAGTATAAAACAGAAGAAGTACCCTTATGAGATACTTCTTCTGTTTTATACTTACAGTGTACTTCGTATATACACTTTTTGATATTCTCGTTTTAAGATTAGAAAAGTCACTTGCTTTAAGTAATCCTCTATATCTACACTCTTAATAGCCTTGATATCTGCCTCTGCGATATCTATTCTATACAGTAGACTAGAAAATTTAGACACAGAAGTCTGTGTGACTATTTTATGCAACTGATTATAAACCTCATAGACCAACTTAGAAGGGGTATCTGCCACTATCTCTATAGAAGGATCCACAGTCATACAGAAGTCTTTCTCGACTTGCTTTACTAATTCTCCTAGTAGATTATACTCACCTACCTTCTGTTCTATATACAGTACAGCCTCTTCTATCATGACCTAGTCTGTTTATACTCTTCTATCCATTAGTTCATGACTAAATGTTCTCAATTGCTGTTTTTTATCTTCCGCAATGTCCATTTGGTCTAAGATAGCTAATGCTTTAATCGTGTACTCCTCGATCAAGTTTTTAGAATCACTCGCAGAACCTGTCTCAATAAATAACTCTTTCACACGAGTTACTTTCTCCTCTGCATTCTGTTCAGTGCTAGAGAAATAATTTACTAGTTCCTCACGTTGTGATTCATTTGCATTCATTACTCCTTTTAGATATAAGAATGTCTTTTTGTTTTCTAAGATATCACCTCCCACTTGTTTACCAAATGTAGCTGCATCACCGAATGCGTCTAAATAATCATCTTGTAACTGGAACGCAATCCCTAAGTTAATACCAAAGTCATAGATATCCTCAGCATTCTTCTGGCTACTACCTGCTACGATAGCTCCCATCTTTAAGGCTGCTCCTACTAGTACTGCAGTCTTAAACTTAATCATCTGGATATACTCTGGAATACTCACATCATTTCTATTCTCGAAACAGATGTCCCATTGCTGTCCTTCACATACTTCAATAGCCGTTTTACTAAATAGTTTCGCTAAATCACGGAACGTATCGCTCTCATAGTTTTCAAAGTACTGATATGCTAATATCAACATCGCATCCCCTGACAAGATAGCCGTATTGGTATTCCACTTCTCATGTACCGTCTGATGCCCTCTTCTCAGTGGAGCATCATCCATGATATCATCATGCATTAAAGAGAAGTTGTGAAATAATTCGATAGCCGTAGCTGCGTGAATGGCTTTCTTAGGATCAATACCAAAAACATCAGCTGCCATTAAAGTCAATACTGGTCGAATTTGTTTTCCCCCTAATGATAATATATATGATATCGGTTCGTAAAGTTCCTTTGGAGTACCTGATAAAGAAATTGAATCTATAAATTCAGAAATCTGCTCTTTATACTTAACTATTGATTGCATTACTTAAATTATTTTGTGTAAAAATACGTGTTTTTTTCGAAGATAATCATCTATATGCCTTTTTTAAACGGTTATCACTAATGCTTACGTATAAATATCATTCTGTCTACCTCCTTCTTATTTCACTATACAGGATGGCAATTGTATTCTTAATATATGTTGATTATGCTATTTAATCCTCTTATCTCCTCCTAGCAGTAGTACACCTATATACCTAACTTTAGTACAGAACGCCACGACTATATAGACTAATCCCTAGTTATCGGTCATCAGTCTTTCTTCCGTATCAGGCGCTATACGATGCTCAAAGCTAAAAGGGAGTGAGGTAACCTCAGCTCGTTTATACACCCTGATCATAAGCTTCTCTATCGGATGAGCAAATGCGATATACACCTGATCCCTCCCTTTATGAGGTATCCCTTTTTTTATATTTTTAGTTTCTCCAGTTCTAGAGATATCTCTTATGACCTTATTCTCTTCAGATATTCCATAGACTACCACATAATAATCGCTGTTATAAGGCAAGTCTAGCGTCACTTCATTCTCATCTGCTTTCAGTAACTTTACTTCACCTATCTCTGTCTTTATTAATGGCTCCTTACCACTAATCTCATACGTATTGTGCTTTAGCATATCTATCGTACCATTATAGACAATAGAACGTATAGGTCTTTCTACGAGATACCCGAATACATTCACAGACTCATCATATACTTCCCATACTTTCAATTCTAGTTGGGTTATTCTTTCTTTATCTAGATCTGTCAGTACATTATCTCTTTGGCGTTCTTCACTACTAATACGTTTTGTAGTTACATAGATTCCTGCCGCCTCACCAGAAGTACCATCGACATAATTAATTTTATGAGGAATCAATACTGGTAACAATTCAGGATTATCAAAAAAATAGCGTCTATCAGGCACACCCAATACTTGATTTAAATCTATCATTTGTTTCTTAAATCTAGTAATCACACCTAATATACTATCTGTAATCACCTCCACCTCTTGTCCTGCGTAGAGTGCACTTAATCTAGCTTTCTTCTCTTCTGTAGTTAACTCTATTAACTCCCAACCAAAATTAGTCTCATCCATAGCATCAATACTCTCCATCATGACCTCCTCTATAGAGGTATCAATAACCACCTGCTCTTCATCATCCTTACAGCTACTAAACAGCAGTACTAATGAGATCATGTTTATTAATAAAACTCTATACATATCTATATCCTATTCAATAATTTAGTAGCACCTCTACATTTATTTATATAACCCTAAAATACAACACTTTATTATATTTAATTAATATTTAAACAAATTAATCACTCACTAATTAACAAAAAGCAATATCATTTTTATTCTTTCTTATCTATTTAAGTGCAATTCTAAACTTTGGAGCTCTGTCATTTACAACCTGACATGACACTAAAAGACTTAGTTATAAATAAGTCTTTTTAATTAAGCTTATTTTTCAAGTTTCAACCCTAACCCTAATCGAATCCTAATTTCTAGAAATTCATCAGTAAAAAATAACTAATCAAATTGTAAATACTTAACTCGCAAACTATAAATCTCCATAATAGTCTATTATGGTGATAATGCCTACTTATGGATGTATTGCCCTACTATGACTAGCATATAAAATCACAACTCACTAATACTCAAAACACAACATATATTAACTCTCATATCCTTCGGATAGTGTTCGGTAATAAGTAGTATTTACTAGGGGTAAAAGGTTATTTACCGAACTATATTCATCTCACACCCGAATCATCTCATACCCACAAACCAAACACTTCCCACTACATTAGTTACCTCCCTATAGCGATGGTCATTTTAGTGTCCCTGTTATCACAAATATTCCTTTCGCCCTACTCTAATCTCAAATGCATTGTTACTATCGCAATCGTAGTTTGATAGCATAGTGATCGCATAAAAAACAGCCTTAATTATGTGACCACTATGCGATAAGTATCCGATAACTATGCGAACAGTGCTCAAAAATCAAACGCGACGCAGTACTAACAAAGGTTTCAGTAGTAGATAGCATTGCAGTACTTCTAAAGATGAGTATATCTTCTAAGCGAGACAATATTGTTCGTAAATATGATCGTTATAACCTATTCTTCACTTTGTTTAGAAACTTTTTTACACCAAAAAGTTTTCTCTAAAAAAAACATTACACACTCATATACAATATTTTACAAAATTTAAAAAACTAACACATACGTTAAAGTTTCCTTAATTGGCACGGAAACGAATTTATTATTAACGTTTCCAAGCTATATTTGCCCTACAAATAATTAAGAACATGGAAACCCAAATATTAGAAAAAGCAACCCAAATGTTTCTTAGTCAAGGTTTTAAAACTGTGACTATGGATGATATAGCTGCAGAGCTGAGTATCTCTAAAAAAACAATCTACCAACACTATGCTTCTAAACCAGAATTAATAGAAAAAGCACTAGCGAGTATAAATGCTAAGTTTCTAAACACAATAGAGCAGACGCTAAAAGAGGGTAAAGAAGCTATCCCAGAAATACTAGCTGCACATGATGACATCAATGAGACCTTCTTAATAGACTCTTCTGCTTGCTTCTATCAGCTGACGAAGTATTATCCTAAACTAGCGCAAAAGCAAAAGATATTTCATGAGAAAAAATATGTACGCCTCATAGAACAGAACCTTGAAAAAGGGATCAAAGAAGGAGTATATCGCTCTGAGATAGACATAGACTATGTAGCTAGATTTCACATCGCATCCTTAGTAGCAATAGAAGACCTAGACTACTTCCCTGACTCGGGCTATAGTCATCTAGAGATACATGCACTACACCTAGAGTATCACATACGCAGTATCGCTACGGATAAAGGCTTAAAAATATACAAAGAATTAACCCAGAAGAATAGATAATGAACAGCTTTAAAATAACGCTTATTACACTATTAGCGACTTTTATTGTAAATGCACAGGAGCCTTTAAGTCTTAAAGATGCACTGCACTATGCCTTACAGCACAAAGCTGAGGCTAAGCAAGCTAGCCTGGATATCGAGAACAGCCAGTATCAGATAGAAGAAGTCAGAGCGAATGCACTACCTCGTATAGATATAGAAGCGAACTTACTGAACAATGTGAAGATACAGGAGATGCCTCTAACGATGGGTGGACAGACACAGATGATTCCCTTTAATCTAAAGTGGAACTCTAGTATCACTGCTACAGCGTCACAAGTACTGTTTAACCAAGCTGTCTTCATGGGGCTTAAAGCGGCACGCACTGCTAAAGAATTTTACATTATCAATAAGGAGCTTACAGATGAGCAAATTATAGAGAAAGTAGCGAGTACATACTATCAGGTATATCAGACGAAAGCTATGCTGAAGACGATAGAGACTACGATAGAGAGTACTACGAAAATAAAGGATATTATAGAGAACCTACACAGTAATGGACTGGCTACGCAGATAGACCTAAACCGTACTAAGGTGAGTCTTAGTAATATCAAAGCTACTAGACAGAAGATCGTCAATGCGATAGACTTACAAGAGAATGCACTAAAGTTCTTTATGGGAATGGATGTGAACACGCCTATCACGATGCCAGACACGACTTTCACAGTAGATGACAGTGGTATACTAGCAGAGAATAGAATAAATGACAGAACAGAAATACACCTATTAGAGAAACAAAAAGACCTACTAGAGTACAAGAGAAAGTCTATCGTTGCGGACTATTATCCATCGTTAGCAGCCTTCGGAAACTTCGCTTATCAAGGGCTTGGAGACAAACTACCATGGGGAGGTTCTACAGCAGATAAAGTGTATTGGATGAATACCTCAGCAGTAGGATTACAACTAAAGATACCTGTGTTTAGTGGGTTCGCTACACGCTCTAAGGTGAGACAAGTAGAAATCGAACAAAAGAAAGTGGATGTACAAATACACGATGTGAAAGAGGCGCTATCACTAGACTTTAGCAATGCGCAGAAGTCCCTAGAGAATGCTCTAATCACCATAGATATTCAGAAAGATAATGTAGGTTTAGCCAAAAGTATACTGTCTAATATTCAGAATAACTATAAGCACGGTCTGGCTTCACTAACAGACTTACTCAATGCTGAGAATGCCTATACGGAGGCAGAGAATAACTATACTACATCTATGCTAGACTATAAACTAGCACAGATCCAATTAATAAAAGCTCAAGGAGAGTTAAAGACATTATTAGATTAATCGTACAAAAAATCTAACATCACTATCATCATGAAAAAAATTATTATCGCCTTAGTACTAGTCGTTTTAGGAGGAGGTCTTGTCTATATATTATCAAGTAATAAAGCTAAGAATGACCGCGAAACAGCTATCGTGGCTGAGCGCAGTGCAGAGGTAACGGTGAGAGCAGAACAAGCTAAACTGCAGGTATTCGATGCTTCCTATAAAGCCAATGGAAACTTCATACCAGAACAAGAGGTAACAATCTCCGCAGAAACACCTGGACGTATCCTTAAACTATTAGTAGATGAAGGGTCTCGTGTACAGAAAGGTCAAGTATTAGCACTGGTAAATAGCGATCAGATCAATGTACAGATACAGAATGCCGAAGCAGCCTTAGCTACTGCTAAAGCTGACGCTACTCGATTTGAGAGTGCTTTTAAGACTGGAGGAGTGACTCAACAACAGCTAGACCAAGTGCGTCTTATGCTAAAAAATGCAGAGGCTAACCTGAAGTCTGCTCGTATCACGGCAAGTGATGCTAATATTAAAGCTCCTATCAGTGGTATCATTAATAAGAAACACGTAGAATTAGGATCTTTCGTAGCGCCAGGTGCTCCGTTATTTGATCTAGTGAATGTAGCACAGCTTAAGTTAAGAGTGAATGTAGATGAGAGCCATGTGGCTAATCTAAAAGAAGGAGATATTATTACGGTAAAAGCAAGTGTATTGCCTAATGACACCTTCCAAGGTAAAGTGACATTCATCGCTCCTAAAGCAGATGCTGCGCTTAACTATCCTGTAGATTTATTAATTGCTAACAACCAAGAAAACAAATTAAGAGCAGGTATGTATGGCTCAGCGCTATTCGATGGAGAGAAAGATGCTGGTACACCTATCCTATTAGTACCGCGTAATGCATTCGTAGGTAGTGTTAGTTCTAATCAGGTGTACACTATCGTACAAGGCAAAGCAATGTCTAAGAAAGTAATAGCTGGTCGTAACTTCGGAGACTTCGTAGAAGTACTAGAAGGTCTTAAAGAAGGTGAGACTGTTATCACATCAGGGCAAATTAACCTAACAGAAGGTGCGCCTGTATCAATCATTAAATAACATCCTCTAAAATCAAAGGATCGACTTATGAAAATAGCCGAAATATCAATAAAACGTCCTAGTATCATTATCGTAATGTTCATCACATTACTACTAGGTGGTTTATTTAGTTATAAAAATCTGAGTTACGAATTAATTCCTAAGTTCGAAGTAAACGTAATTACAGTAGCCACAGTCTATCCAGGAGCTTCACCTGCTGAGATAGAAAACACTGTAACCAAAAAAATAGAAGATGCTGTAGCCTCGCTAGAGAACGTAAAGAAAGTAGAAGCCATGTCATTCGAGAGTTTGTCTACCGTGATGATATACTTAAACTCTACTGCTGACGTAGACCTATCTCTTAACGATGCGCAGCGCAAGATCAACGCTATCCTAAAGGACTTACCTAAGGACGTAGATCCTCCTTCGCTACAAAAATATTCACTGAGTGACTTACCTATTCTTACACTAAGTATCACGAGTGACTTAACAGAGAAAGAGCTATATGACTTATTAGACAAAAAGATACAACCTATCTTCTCTCGTGTGAATGGAGTAGCTAAGGTAGAGCTTATCGGAGGTGAAGAAAGACAAATACAGGTATTATTAGACCCTAAAAAGCTAGAAGCCTATGGTCTGAGCGTACCTATGGTACAGCAGATCATCTTAGGGTCTAACCTAGACTTCCCTACAGGTAACGTAAAGTCGAATGACAAACAAACCATCATCCGCCTAGAAGGGAAATACAAGGATGTAGAGGAAATGAGAAAGCTAGTCATCGCTTCTCAGGGGGGTATAGATATTCGCTTAGGTGATGTAGCTGATGTACAGGACGGTATTAAAGAGATCGAAAAGATCGCCCGTCTAAATCAGCAATCTACTATCTTAATGCAAGTCATCAAACAGTCTGATGCCAATGCGGTGACTGTATCAGAGCTAACACATGAGACTATCACAGAAGTAGAACGCAACTACAGTGATCAAAACTTAAAGATAAAAGTAGCGAATGACTCTTCAGAGTTCACCCTAGAGGCAGCGAATGCTGTAATGTTTGACTTATTCTTAGCGATAGTTTTAGTGGCATTCGTGATGTTGTTCTTCTTACACAGTTTAAGAAACGCGATCATCGTGATGGTGGCTATCCCACTATCTTTGATTGCTACTTTTATTGGAATATATTTATTGGGGTACACGCTAAACTTACTGAGTTTACTAGCTCTATCCTTAGTAGTAGGTATCCTAGTGGATGACGCCATCGTAGTGATAGAGAATATCCACCGACACATGGAGATGGGTAAAAACAAAGTACGTGCATCGTATGATGGAGCTAAAGAGATTGGGTTCACTGTTACAGCTATTACTTTAGTAATCGTAGTTGTATTCTTACCGATCGCGATGTCATCAGGTCTAGTACCGAATATCATTAAACAGTTCTGTGTGACTGTAATTATAGCGACTATGCTATCCTTATTAGTATCATTCACTATTGTACCATGGTTATTCTCTAGATATGGGCGTATCGAAGTGATTAAGCCCTCTACCTTCTTTGGTAAGATTATACATGGATTCGAAAAGGGGTTAAACTCATTCACACATGGGATTTCTAATTTACTAGTATGGTCGTTAAACTCTACTCGTAATACAATCATTGTTATTGTAATCGTAGCGATATCCTTCTTTGCATCGATCGCCTTATTACCGATGGGGTATATCGGAGCAGAGTTCTTCCCTAAGACGGATAAAGGAGAATTCTTAGTACAATTAGAACTAGATAAAGATGCGTCGTTACAACAGACAAATAAAGTGACTCAAAAGGTAGAAGACTTCTTAAGCACTAAACCTGAAATAGTAGATATGATCACTACCGTAGGTCAATCTTCTGAAGGATATGGTGGAGCACAAGCTACTAAATACAAGTCTGAGATACACGTAATCCTAACAGATAAGAAAGAGCGTAAAGAGAACTCATTCGTATATGCTGCACAGCTAAAGAATGAGCTAGCACCACTCATCGCTGAGGCAAAAGTAAAGACAGTACCCGTAGGACTAATCGGAGCTGAAGAAGCACCACTAGCCCTAACAGTAACAGGATCTACCTTAGACGATGCTATGGACTTCGCCATACAAGCGAAAGAGCTATTAGATAAAATACCGGGTACGATGGAGACAAAGCTGACTACGGAAACGGGTAGCCCTGAGATCAATGTACAGGTAAACCGTGATAAGATGGCAGCACTAGGTCTAGATATGTACACAGTAGGAATGACGATGCAGACCGCGTTCAACGGGAATACTGATGGTAAGTTTAGAGCTGGAGAATATGAGTACGACATCAATATCAGATTTCAGGAATATGCTAGAACAACGATAGATGATGTAAAAGAGATCAGCTTTAAGAATAATGTAGGGCAAGATATAAAGCTAGCTCAGTTCGCAGATATTAAGTATAGTTCTGGTCCCTCTATCCTAGAGCGCAGAGATAAGAGTCCGTCTGTGACTATTAAATCTCAAACGATAGGACGCGCTCCTGGTGCGATAGCAGAAGAGTGGGTACCACAGTTCGAACAACTGACTATAAAACCTGGGGTTAAGTACTTATGGACTGGGACGATGGAGGATCAAGAAGAAGGATTTGGTACACTAGGAGTAGCTTTATTAGCTGCTATTATATTAGTGTACTTAGTAATGGTAGCGCTATATGATAGTTTCTCTAAGCCATTCATCGTAATCTTCTCTGTACCGTTATCATTCATTGGAGCATTATTAGCATTAGCGATAGCGAATATATCACTGAACATCTTCACGATACTGGGTATCATTATGCTAATCGGTCTGGTGTGTAAGAATGCTATCTTACTAGTAGACTTTGCGAATCACAGAGTAGATGCTGGAGACAGTGTACACGATGCGCTTATCGCAGCTAACCATGCGCGTCTACGCCCAATCTTAATGACGACTATCGCGATGGTGATCGGGATGGTGCCTATCGCATTAGCGAATGGTGCAGGTGCTGAGATGAATAACGGGCTAGCAGTAGTGATCATCGGAGGGCTACTATCCTCTCTACTACTGACCTTAGTCATCGTGCCTATCATCTACTCTATCTTCGATAAGATAGGAAGCCGATTCTCTAAAAAAGAAAAAGTAGATTATAATGAGCTAATGACTGCTGACTATGACTACAATGAAGGCTTTATCGATGAGTTCACAGCTAAACATATAGATAAAGAATAATAGAACATTCATAACAACAAGTAGAAACCTCTGGGAGATATCATATTCTCTCAGAGGTTTTGATTTTATAGCACTTATGTATAGCTGTTTTATAGATAGATAATAATCAAACTCTCTCATACGTTTATTAATCTATATTAACTTCTATCTACAATCTAATTACTAATTTTAGACAATAATTAAAACTGTAGATTCATCGTGGATACTTCATATATACAAGTCTATTCTCTAAGCGATATAACGCATCGCTATAAGAATGTTCTAACGGACAAAAGATTAGCTATACTAGATATAGGCCCTAAGCACAAGCAGTATTTCGTTATTGATAAACCTTATCAGTTTACCACCTTTGGGTTAATCTTAGTGACAGGGGGTAAATGTGAGATTACGATTAATCTAGAACCTACTATCATTAAAAAGGATGACTTACTAGTAGTGCTACCTAATCAATTCTTTGAGATCAAAAGACTAACAGAAGACTTCTCTGTAAAGACGGTATTCATTGACCCAGACCTATTCTTAGAAGCGGGGTTTCACGTCAAATCTCATAGTTTGGTTTCTTTCTTATCTTCTGAATACCCTAAGATTATCACCTTGACTAGAGAGGTGTTTAGAGAGTTTAAGAACAATATCAAAAGGCTGACACAACTGTCTTATAACACAGATAATATCTATGCTAAACAACTCATCATACACCACTTCTCTATACTGATGTATGAACTAGGCAACTTCTACAGCAAAACTGTATTACAAAAAAGCAATACTAAACTGATGAGAAGAGAAGAGTTGGCAAAAAAATTCATTTACCTTGTTTCAACTCATTTCAAGAAAGAGAGAAGTGTACAGTTCTATGCAGAATCCATGTATATCAGTAGAAAGCACCTTACAAAAATCATAGTAGAGGTATTCCAAAAAACGCCAAAACAGATCATATCTGAAACCATAATCTTAGAGGCTAAGGTACTCCTTAGAAATCCTAAATCATCTATCACAGATATCATTAATGAGTTGAACTTTACAGATTTATCCGTATTCAGTAAGTTTTTTAAAACGCATGCAGGAGTATCTCCTACAGACTTTAAAAATAATCTATAAAGTTTATTTAGAAGCCTTTGGTATAAAAACGCCTTTTAGACAATTATTGCCGTTTAATTATCTATTATAAAACAAGTAATAATAACGATATTTGATGCATAAAATCTAAAGATAGCAAGAGTTAAGAAGATTTAACTCACTTGAAATAAAGACGCATAACAATATGATAAAAACAACTACTCACAAAACTATATACGCAAATATCACAGCGATCGGTGGGTATGTACCTGAGCAAAAAAGAACGAATGAGGACTTAGCTAAGGTAACAGACACGTCTGATGAATGGATTACAAAAAGAACAGGGATTAAAGAGAGAAGAATACTTGAGAAAGGACTAGCAACTTCTGATATGGCTGTAAGAGCCATAGAAAATCTAATCACTACATATAACAAAAAACTAACAGATATAGACGCTATCATAGTAGCTACGTCTACACCTGATATGCCTATGCCTGCTACAGCCAATATTGTATGCGAAAAGCTAGGTATAGAGAATGTATGGGGATTCGACGTCAATGCTGCCTGTTCGGGATTTTTATATGCATTAGACCTAGGAGCCTCTCTAGTAGAAAGCCAACGTTATAAAAACGTAGTAGTCATCGGGGCAGATAAGATCAGTGCGTACGTCAATATTCATGATCGTTCTACGAATATACTATTCGGTGATGGTGCAGGTGCAGTATGGTTAGAGCCTTCTACAGAGATAGGTGTTATGGATGCACTAATGCAGAGTAATGGCCAAGGAAAAGCATTCTTAAATATAGAGGGTGGTGGTTCATTATATCCTAATACTGATCTAGAAGAGGATGATGACAAAAAATATATCAAACAAGATGGTAAAGTAGTCTTCAAACAGGCTATACAGTCTATGAGTGATGCTTGTCTAAATGTTCTACAAAGAAACAATCTTACAGTAGAGGATGTCAACTGGCTGGTACCTCATCAGGCAAACAAAAGAATCATCGATGCTGTAGGGAAGCAAATAGAAATACAAGAAGAGAAGACATTAGTCAATATCGCTAACTACGGTAACACAATCGCGGCAACTATTCCACTGTGCATTTGGGAAAATACAGATAAGATTAAAAAAGGAGATTTAGTACTTCTAACAGCATTTGGAGCAGGGTTCTCATGGGGAGCTAGCTTATTGCGTTGGTCAATATAATCAACTTTGTAAATACATAAAAAGTCCTTCGAATATGGTATTATTCGAAGGACTTTTTTTATATCTCTTATTTCGGTATAAACTCTCTTCTTAATGAAAGTTTGTTCATCTATTTCTTAGATATACTTAGCTGGGTATTCTATCCCTTTCGCATCTAAATAAGCTAAAAGCTCATTGTGCTTATTCTCTATATTAGAGATACATTCACAAGAAATAGGACAAATAGCTGCTGGAGATATTTCTAAAATCTTAGCGATTTCATACAACACCTCATTCTTTAGCTTTGTTTTTCCACTCTCAATATCAGAATATGCTTTTTGCGAAATTCCTAATCTTTCAGCGACATACTCTTGTGAATAGCCTGAATTCTTTCTTATACTCTTGATTCTATCAATATCCATAGCATTACTTTTAAAGACTGACTTCCCGTAAAACACTAATTTTACACTAATCTATGTAACAAAAGTACCACTTTTCTGCATATAAAGTAAAACATATCAAAAATATACTTAATTTTGTAGAACAAATTTTCATAAACAACAAGCCAGTCTAGCTCAAAATGATTAAAACTTCAATTTGAAATTCATTAATCATATAATCTAGCCTAAGAAAACTGCTTCCCCAAGCAGTTTTCTTTGTTTATAGACCTATCAATTCGTACAACTGTACAACTTTTTTTACTTCTACAGAACATTACTGACCTTTGGTATTCAAAAAATGTTCATTTTCAAAAAAAAGCTGTTCGATAATGAACAGTACCTTATTTCAACACAAACACAATCAACTAAAAAACAACACCTTACATTATATTTAATTTATTGGCACACAAATAGAATTATACTTTACAAACAAGTAAACTATAAAACTCAATGAAAGCATTATTTATCTCAACTGCTTTATTCTTAACTGCATTAAGTGTAAATGCACAAAACACATTAAAAGGATCTGTACAAAATACAGAAAAGGCTCCTGTGGACTTTGCAGAAATATACTTGCTAGATACAAAAGGTAACTTAGTACAATCTGCCTTCACAAACGAGCAAGGAACTTTCGAGATACACGATATAGAAAATAATACATACGCGCTCCAGATACACAGTTTCGGAGTAAAAGCCTATGACAAAAATATAGAAGTAAACCAATCTTTAGATTTAGGAACTATCACGATACAACAAGATACTAAACTAGACGAGATCGTAGTAGAGTCAACTAAGAAAGTATTCGAGCGCAAAGTAGACCGTACTGTATTTAATATAGAGAACTCTGTACACGCTACGAATAACGATGCAGTAGATTTATTAAAACTAACTCCTAGTCTAAAAGTAGATAACGAGAACATCTCTATAGTAGGTAAAAGTAATGTACGTGTAATGATAAATGATAAACTAGTACAGCTAACTGGTGAACAACTACTACAATACTTAAAAAGTATTCCTTCTGACAATATCAAAAAAATAGAGGTAATCACTACACCTCCTGCTAAATATGATGCTGAAGGAAATAGTGGATTAATCAACATCATCTTAAAAGAAGCTCTTCCTGATGCGTGGAATAACCAAATCAGTGCAGGTTATAAACAATCGACTAAGAACTTATTCAGAATTAGTGATGTGTTTAGTTATAATAAAGATAAAGTATCGCTAAAAGCAGGAATTACTGGCAGTAAGGGAGGGTTTAATGTTGTAGAGAACTCAACAGTATACTATCCAACTGAAACTTGGAATGGAAAAAGTACGCGCTACAACAATAATGACTACTTATCAGGTAACTTCCAGATAGATTATCAAATCACTGATAAAACATCTATAGGCGCTCAATACAATGGAGGAACGGGAGATCCAAAGTTTGATGATGGTGGTCTTATCACTGTTAATAACCTTGTTAATAACCCTGTGAAATATGTCAAAACTAACGCTAAAAATGACGGAGTTAATAACACTCACTCTGCTAATATAAACCTAGTACATAAGATTGATACTCTAGGAACTAAGTATTCAATAGATGTTGATTACTTCAACTATGTGAACAACAAAGAGAGACTTTTCAACACAAATACAACAACTGTTGATAACTCTGTTAACAATATGTTCATAGCAAACTCTACGGGTAATCAAAAAATAGAAAACTTCAGCGCTAAGATAGACTTCGAACAACCCTTAAAATGGGCTAAATTATCTTATGGAGCTAAGGCAAGTTTCGTTGTAACAAATAACAAAACAAACTTCTTTAATCTATCATCTGGTACACCAATAGAAGACTTGAAACAAAAAGACAACTTTGAATACAAAGAAAATACACAAGCTTTATACATTAATGCTAGTAAAGAATTTAATGATAAATGGACTGCTCAAGTAGGATTGAGATTAGAAACAACACAGACTACTGGGACATCTGTGGTATATGACATCAAGAATAAAAAGAACTATGCGAAACTATTCCCTACTGTCTATATAGCTTATAAGGTAAATGATGATAATACAGTATCGATCAACTATAACAGACGTATCTCTAGACCTGCATTTTGGGAGTTGAATCCTTTTAAATGGTACATCACTGAATATAGTGTAGCTGAAGGAAACCCTAAACTACAACCAGCCTTTACGGATAAAGTAGAATTTAATTATAACTATAAAGGTAAACTAGACTTTAGTATGTCTTATTCGAATACGAAAGACGAATACTCTCAGTATCCAATAGTAGATATAGCAACTAATAAAACACTTTATCTACGAGATAATATATTAGATTATACAAGATATAACGCTGGAATGAGTTATACATTTAATACGTTCCCTTGGTTACAATCTCAAAATGGTTTCTATGCATTCTATGCTGAATCTAAACTTAGTAAAGATGTAAAATTAGACATAAACAATGGAGGTGGTTATTACTTCACATCGAATAATACAGCTTATCTAAACTCATCTAAGACATGGACTGCTCAAGTAGACTTCTGGTACCAACCAAGTTTAAAAGTAGGTATCTGGGAAGTAACTGAGGTCTATGCATTAAACTTAGGAATGAAATACGCCATGCTTGACAAAAAGTTAAACCTATCAATCTATGCTAATGACATCTTTAAAACTGGTTCGCAAACAGCTTCTACCAATACAAACAATGTAAATCAAAAATACTATAACTACTACGACCAACGTTATTTCAATTTAGGTGTAAGTTACTCATTTGGAAATAGTAAGATTAAAGTAAGAGATCACCAAGGTGGTAACGCTGAAGAAAGAAACAGAAAATAATATAATACAACCTACTACAACTAACTAACGATGAAAAACTTATTCACATTACTTTTAACTATTCTATGTAGTCAATTCATACTAGCACAGTCTTCTATCAAGGGGACTGTGGTAGACCAATCTGACAAACCTGTGGATTATGCAGAGATACAATTATTTCGACCTAATGATACTTTTGTAAAACAGAGTTTCTCTGACGAAACAGGTCTATTCAGTATGGAGGATATTGCCAAGGGAGATTATGTACTTAAGATATTCCACTTAGGTCAATTAGTAAGTGAACAACAACTAGCAGTTCAGAGTGATGTCGATCTAAAAAATATCTCCGTAAAAAATGAGCAACAACTAGATGAGATCATTCTGCATGCTGAAAAAAGATTAGTAGAACGAAAAGTAGATAGACTGGTGTACAATACAGCTAATAGCATCGCTTCTCAAGGAATGGACGCCTTAGAAGCACTAGCTACTACGCCAATGGTCAAAGTACAAAACGACAAAATCAGTATCAGTGGTAAAAACAATGTACGTATCATGGTAGATGATAGAATGCTAGAACTACAAGGGGATGCACTAACAAACTACCTGCGTACACTGCGCTCTGATGATATCGAAAAAATAGAAGTAATAACAACTCCTTCTGCTAAATATGAAGCAAGTGGTAATGCAGGTATCATCAATATCATCTTAAAAAAGAATAAACGCATGGGAGTATATGGAACAGTGAGTTCTAACTATTCATATAACAACTATAATTCTGGTGGTGGTAATGGTAGCTTAAATTATCAAAACAAGAAGTGGAGCGTAATGCTTAAAGGTAATATCAATAATAGCAACAATTCTAACACCAATGACAACACTTATCAAGATGATAAGAGGTACTTAGGCAACAACTCTTTAAATGAGTCTTCTTATAAAAATAGAGGAGCAAGTATCACTACGAACTATCAGCTGACAGACAATGCTGTTATAGGAGGTTCATACAATTATACTAAATTCTCTGGGGATCCAAGAGCATTTACAACTTCTACTTATAAAAGTTATCCTTTTACAGCAACTGATTCTATTATTAATTCAGTAAACCGATCTTATACTAAAAATAACTATCATACAGCTAATCTATTCTTTGATCAGAAACTAGATACATTAGGGAGTAAAATAGCTATAGGTGCTAATTATTTCTCTAATTCACCAGACCAATCATTTGATATCAAAGAATTTGATAATAGCTCTGTACTTAGAAGATATAATACCTATACTAATACGCTTAAGTATAGTGTATATAGTCTAAATGCGGATTTAACTTATCACTTGCCTTGGGCAGAAGTAGAGTTTGGAGCAAAGTATACTACTTATGACAATAAAGCTCAAGTAACTTATTTTAATATCAAGAATGGCAATGCTACATTAGATCCTCTAAAGAGTAATCGATTTAACTACACTGAAGATAACTATGCTGCATACCTAAGCTTCACTAAACAGCTAACAGAGAAGTGGAGTGTAAAAGGTGGAATGCGCTATGAGCAAACAGAGGCAAAAGGTCATCAACTAGATAATAACGAGAAGTTCACGAAGTCTTATGGTAAGTGGTTCCCTACAGCGTATGTATCATTCACGCCTAATGAGACACACTCATTTAGTTTTAACTACTCTAAGCGTATTAATAGGCCATACTCTAATGTCTTAAATCCGTTTAAGTATTATTCTAATAGCTATACATATCATCAAGGTAATCCAGAACTTAATCCTTCTTATACAAACAACTACGAACTAAGTTATGTATATAATGGTGCACTATCTGTGAATCTTAATTACTATCATATGACTGATCAGTTTGATTATATGAATAAATACGTAGATGGTGTATTCATGAGTTCGACATACAATATGCTTAACAGTGACAACTATGGTGTAGATATCTCTTATAACAATGCGATAACAGCCTGGTGGGAAACAAATTCAGGATTAGAATACATAATATCATCTCCATACTACAGAAATGAAGCAGCAACACAAGTAGGGCTAAAAGGAAACTTATTTGATTACTATTCACAAAACACATTCTCTGTGAATAATGCAAAGATCTTAAAACTATTACTTAATTGGTATCACCAAATACCACATAAGGAAGACAATACAAGATACAGCTCATATAGCTCACTCTCATTTGGGGCTAAACTAGCTTTACTAGACAAAAAACTGAATATTAATATGACCATGCAAGACATCTTCAATACTGGTAAGAGCAATGGTACTTCTTATTACAAAGATAATGTACAGTCTTTCAAGAACTCTTGGAACTCTCGTAGATTCAGTATAAGTGCATCCTATACATTCGGTAACTCTAAGAACAAAAAAGCAATACAAGAAGCAAATTTCGAAGATAAAAACAGAAGTAATTAAATGAATTGAGTTAGTTAGAACAATTATTACTTAGAGGGGCTGTCTCATTATGGAATGAGACAGCCCCTTGCCTTACATAAAAATCTCAAAAATAAATCAGTTATAGTTCAGCATTTCTACCTACTATCTCATTATTCGTTTTAAGTTGTTTTAGGTTATCTAATGTAATAAAAGCTATCTGAGTCAGTGCTTCATCTGTAAAGAAAGCCTGATGAGCAGTTACTAATACATTTGGAAATGAAGTTAATAATTGTAAACGTTCATCCTCTAATATTGTTCCTGATAAGTCTCTAAAAAACACCTTCTCTTCTTGCTCGTATACATCTATTCCCAAAGCTCCTATTTTCTTTGCTCTTAACCCTTGTATAATAGCGTGCGTATCGATCAGTTTACCTCTACTCGTATTAATCAGCATTACTCCATCTTTCATTTTACTAATCGTATCTTCATTAATCAGATGCATCGTATCTGGTGTAAGTGGACAGTGTAGCGAAATAATATCAGACTTCGTAAATAGTTCTTCTAACTCTACATAACGAATCCCTTCAGCCTCTAATTGTTCATTTTTATAGATATCATAAGCTAGCACTTCAGTACCTAAAGCTTTCATCATACGACAAAAAACCGCGCCTATATTACCCGTACCTATAATTCCGACTGTCTTTTTATAGATATTCGTTCCTAACAATCCATTTAAAGAGAAGTTTTGTTCTCTAACGCGATTATACGCCTTGTGAATCTTTCTATTAATCGTGAATAGCATAGCTAGTGTATGCTCTGCTACTGCTTCTGGAGAATACGCAGGTACACGACAAACTTGTATATTATGTTGATGAGCAGCGTCCAAGTCTACGTTATTAAACCCTGCGCAACGAAGAGCAATATACTTAACATTCTTTTTAGCTAGATTACTAATCACCTCAGCGTCTACTTTATCGTTTACGAATACACATACTACATCAGTACCTTCTGTAATCACATTCACTGTTTGTTCATCCAAACCCGTTTCAAAGTATTCTAATTCAAAGCCAAATTGTTTATTCTCCTTATCAAAGAATGTCACATCATAAGGTTGCGTAGAAAAAAAAGCAATCTTCATATCTTACTATTTTTAATATTATTATTTCTGTCTCTATGAGACAAGGTATTTTCCTTGTTTCACTTATTAAAGTTACTGATAAAAAACCATTAAACCACGTAATGCGACTTCTTTTACCCAATAAACGTAGGGTTAAAAGCAATCCTTTGAATAACAATTTTATATATCTTCATTTATCTTCAAAATCTTATGAGGTAAACTAAGAAAAAAAGGACACTACAAAAACATAAAACTAAACAAATCAACCCATTACAAAGAAGACTATTTATTCTAGTCTATAAATCCTCCTAACCCACTCCAATTAATAATATTTTCCCCTAAATACGTAGCACTTACAATAATTTTTCATTATTTTGTGAACTTTCTTGAACGTAAATAAACAAGCCTTTTTCACGAATAAAATGATTGCAAAAATTCAACTTAAATTAAATAATGACGTATTGCTTACAGTCATCAAAATGGTTAAGCATACAGATGACTATATTGTAGAGAATGTCACAGACGCATTACTAATAAGCATCAAAGAAGATTTAATCAATAAGTTAGAAGATAAAGCAAAGACCATACAGAAACAAGTTTCTATTCTTGATCATAATAAAAAGCATTCATTAGTATTGAAATACCATGAAGCGTATTCTATGTATAAGCTTTTAGAGGCTGTTCACGAAAAAGAATTATTCAGTGATAACCTACATATCAAAAAGATAAAAAGACTTATCTCCGAACTACATAATAAACTAGACATCTTCGCTAAAGAAGAAGATATCACTATCATAGATGAAGACTTAGTAGAAGATAACCCAATAGAGGTTACAGAGACTAAGCCTGAGAGAATCTTAGTATTAGAAGGTGTAGAAGACGCTCATACAGTAGATCCTAATCAAGTAGAGATCCCTATTCTATTTGATATGACAGATGCCTTTAGTGATCATGAAGAAGAAATAAATATGCCTAACGAGGAATTATCTCATGAAGTAGTATCTACTATGCCTAATACCTTAGAAGAGTTATTCACGCCTTCTGTAGAGGAAGAAATAATCCCTGATAACGAACTCCCTTTAGATCATAATTCTTATCTAGAGAAAGAAATGGATGTGACAGAAGAAACAATAGGTTCTACAGAGGAATCTAATACAACATCTGAAACATTCCCTACTCAAGAAACGATCTACAGTACAGAGGAAGACTTATTCATGACGAGTATACCAGAAAGTCAACCTAAGTTAGATTGGGAGAGAATTACTACAGAAGACCCTGTACCATCTTCAGAGAAAAAGAATACAGTAGAACAAGTAACCTTTAGTGACCCTAAATACAACGAGTTATTTAATATTGCTAAAACTGGTATAAATGTAGATGAACAAGATCTTATCAATCACGAACCTATCATCTCGTCACAGCCAGAACAAGAAATGAATACCCTGCTTACTGAAGAAGAGGACATTCCATATAGTCAAGATGTTATGCAAATAGAAATATTTGATGTAGAAATGATTGAGGTTGAACCTAGTGAACGAAAAGAAAAGAAAGAGAAGAAAAAAGAAAAGAAAATAGTCAAAGCTGAACAAGACGGACAGATTAGCCTATTCTAACGATACAGCCACTCCCAAAAAGAGTGGCTTTTTTTGTATAAAAAAAGCAAGACCTCATATTCTGAAGTCTTGCTGTAAATATCTAAAGTCAATAAGCACGTTTAGTTTAATGCCTTATCTACTTCTTGTTTAAAATTAGTATTGTGATTGCGTTGATCAAATTTGTTGGCATAATCATAAGCCGTATCCTTAAAGTAAGTATACAAATCAGATAGCTTATACACACCTGACTCTTGATAGTAAGGTAATAGTGGAGATAAACTTAATGTCACTTCTCCTTCCCCTTTCATCAACGGAGCCATTGCCTTAGCAAAATTATAGATATGTATATCTTCTGCTCCTAACTGCCACTCACAGATACGAGAGAAGAAGCTCCACATCTCAGGGTGCTTTGTCTTTGCCATATACGACACTAACTCTCCCATAGAGTATCCTACAGAACTATCGTATTGATCATGTGCGTGATATTCTTCTAATGCTTTATCGAAGTAGATAGAAGCTCTATCATCACCAGCATCGTACAACTTATTAGCAAAACTACAAAAGGTTTGGAATGGCATTGAATAACACGTCAACTTCTTATTGATCAAGTCTTGCGCCTTTACCAATGATTCATCTATATGACCTAGATCTAGTAAAGTCTCTACTTTAGTATCTAACTCACAAGCAGGACAGTTCGCCATATCGTCTAAGATCTCTTCATCTGCCAAGCGAATATACTCTTGTGCTAACTTATAATCTCTTAGATGCAATGCATATCCAGTCATTACATTATAATATGCTCTATCACTATATCCGTTCTTTGTAAGACGTCTTCTTAGGTCATCCCCTATTTCTTTAATTTGCTCTAAAGAAATAGAAGCATTGCGGTAAGCAGAACAAAACATCCACTTATACTCCCATAAGAACTCTGACTCGTCAAAATAATCTTCGTTAGAATCACTTGCATTAAGTATCCAGGCAAAAGCAGGAAAACTCTCCTCACACTTAGAGGTATTTCTCTCTTTTTGAATTAAAGTCAATCTTAAATCAAACCCCCAGTCTAAATCATTGTGCTTATCTGCAAGGGCAATAGCCTCTTTTAATGCCTTTACTTTATCACTAAAACTAGGTAACTCTTCTACCTTTAATAAGATCTTCTGTATTTCTAAATTATAATTCATAATTATACTTTTATTCCATTCATCATTTTTAACTCTTTGTACTCCTTAGAACAAAAATCTGAGCCATTGCGCGAGTCAAACTGTAGTCCTAATCTAGTCGCTATATTGTCATAATACTCGTATAACTGTGTCAAATCATACTTGCCGTTAGGCTCATAATATGACAACCTTGGGGAAAGATCTAACGCTATCACGCCTCCTTGAGCACATATTAAAGCTGCATGTCTACTCAACATAAACTGCAAGTCATCTTCTGCATCTATCTCCCAATCAGCAATACGCTCAAAAGTAGACCACATCACACTATCTTTTAGTAAATACATAGCATACATCAGACGTGTCATACTGTATAGCATAGAACTGTTTACTTCCCTTAATGTTTCAAAAGAAGCCTTTGCTTTTTCTAAATAAATAGACGCTCTTACATCCTCAACCTTCGCCATACAATAAGCCATCGCACAATAGGTCTCAAAAGGCAAAGCAAAATCACTTAACTTTTTTAACTCCACCTGCTCCATTAGCACAATAGCCTCATCAAACCTTCCCATTAAAACCAAATTCTCTATGCGATAATCATACTCCATTATCTCTATATTCTCATCGTCATAAGGTTCTTGCATCGCTAGTTTAATGTATTCTTCGCCTTTCGCATAATCACCTATATTCTGCACATACTCCGCCATAGTGAAGTAATATCCTCTTTTGCTGATATGGTTGCGCTCTAATCTTGCATACAGATCATCCACTACTGCTAGAATCTGTTCTGTAGACAGTGAAGCATTACTATATGCAGAGCACAACATCCACTCATATTCTAACAAGAACTCTGACTCGTGAAAACGCTCAGGGTATCGATCACAGACATCTAGAATCCAAGCAAAAGCCAATACACTTTCTGTACATCCAGAAGTAGCGCGTTCTTCGTGTATTAAACTATAACGCAACTCTACGCCCCAGTCTAAATCATTGTGCTTATCTGCAATCTGAATACCTTGACGAATGAAACTTAAACACAGTTCTTGATCATCTAGGTTTTCATCAATAGCCAATAACAGCTTTTGTATTTCTAACCGATACATACTTAAAATTTAGGTAAGAAATTAGACATTCCTAAGATCATAAACTGATATAGAGCATCGTTGAAGGTATCCATTTCTCTTTTATTAATAGTATACCCTCCTAGCATAAGAGCCTGTACATAAAGCACATTAATTAAAGCTTCAAACAACTCATCATCATCGATAAGCATTACTTTCTCTACTAACTCACTCTGTTGATTAAAACACAGTGTCGGCATTACTTCCTCTTTCTTTTTAAAATGCTGTAACGTACTTGCAAAAGGATTAGACGTCTGAGACAGACTCTGAATGTTTTTAGAAGTCAGAGCATCCTCATTAGCGATATATATTGCTGTCGTATCTTTTGGTTCAAATCTCTTCACCTCTGCTCTACAGAAATGTCTCTTTAATATCTTATTCGCTTTATCTATAAAGTTCTCTATACGTTGACTATCTTCTATTGCATCTTCGAATTCTTCTAGAATATCATTAGGTGCGATACGTTCTAACTTTAACTCTGCATGAGAGCGTTTAAGCTTTTCTATTAGATCCGTTTCATAGCTATACGCTGCATTAATCACTAACTTATTCTGAGAACCTGCTATACGACGTATTTGTCTATAATCATCTAGAGAAGGTGTATAGTATATATTCTTATAAGTCTCTTTAATCTCTCCGAAAGCCATCATTCCCTGATTTGTCTCAAAAGGAAGGTAATCTTCGAACATAGTCATAATCTCGTTATCAGATGCCGCCAATGCCTTAATAAACATATGGTGAATACTAATAATCTTCTCTAGAATCTCAGGATTAGTAATAGAAAGAGTCTTTAAGTAATCTTTAAAACACTCACTTAACTCCTTTTTAGACTCTTGTAAGACCGCATTATTCATTAATGACTCTCTAGAAGCTGTAGGTTGTAACGCATTCGAATTAAAAATACAACGCACAAAAGAAGTCCACTCAGGCAACAGATTAGTAGCCTGGTCACATAGATACATCTTTTTCAGAAATATTTTATGTTCTTTAGTAGCTGTAGTATTCACCTTATTCGGGATAATATAAGCTACTCCTTGTATCTCACCTGCTTCAGAATATAGTCTAAACACGTCTAAAAACTTCGTTTTAAACACTTCCTTACCATACTCTAATAACTGTTCTTTTGAACTTTCATTATCTAACCAAACAGGATTACCATCTAAGCATTGTTCTACTTCTCCTTTTTCGATTAGGTTCACTTCTATAGGCAATGCGCTACCATAAAACAGCACATTCTGTTTCACCTCATCACGCTTAAACAGACTACGCCAAGCTTTCTTTGCATCTAAGATTACCTTAGTACCCACTTCATCTAATAGAGGGATCATTTCTACTTCATACGTACCGTCAGCTCTACCTGTCCATCTTACAGACTCGTCTTTATATAGCGAACGCGATTCTACGACAATAGCTTCACTCACTACTAAACATGATAACAACCCAATACCGAACTTACCAATTAAGTCTTTATCAGCTAGTTCTCCACGTTTAGAGCTTTGCCCGATAACAGATAAGAACTGATGCACATCATCTTGTGTAAGCCCTACTCCATTATCCTGAAAGATTAAACGATCTCCTTCAAAGGTGATATTGATCTTTCCCTTAAAGCTTTCATCGATGCCTTTTCGGACTGTCACCGCATCCATACCATTCTGTAGAAGTTCTCTGACGAATACTGTTGGAGAGCTATATATATGCTCTGACAACAGTTCTATCATTCCCTTCATATTCACTTGAAACTGAAATTGTTTCTGATTTTCCATTATCTTCTTCTTTTACGAGGACCTCCTACTATCTTCTGTGCATCTTCATTGCCATTCTCTGCAGCCTGTTGATACCATTCCATAGCAGAGTCATCACTCTGAGGAACACCCTCTCCTTTTAAATAACAGTTAGCTAACTCGTACTGTGCCATATCAAAACCTGCTTCAGCAGCCTGAATCAAATAACTCACACCATATTCAGGGTCTTTCTCTGCACCATCCCCTTTCACTAACATTACCCCTACATAACTAGCAGCATCCATATTACCTCTATCAGCTACTTGCTTTAAATAATGGAATGCTTCGACTAGATCTCTCTCAGTTCCATTACCATAGAAGTAACATAATCCCAGACGGAATATAGCAGAATCATACTGTCTATCAGCAGCCAATTTATAATAGTGGAATGCCTTAACCTCATCTACCTCTACTCCTAATCCGAATTGGTAACAAATACCAAGTCCTTCAGAGATATAGTTTCTCTCTTCTGCTGCGATATAGTATTCAAAGGCTTTGTCATACTCCTTCTCTTCACCATACCCATATAGATAATAATCCCCTAATGACAACATCCCTAGAGGAGAACCACTCTCTACTGATTTCTCAAACCATTCTTTACCTAGTTCTACATTTGTTTCTGCTAGATATCCATAAGAGTAATAAACTCCTACTTTATACTGTGCATAGTTAAATCCTGCCTCTGCACCAACTATCATATATTCAAAAGCCTTTTCATAATCAGGCTCTCCACCGTTAATACCTTCTTCATAGAACAGAGCGATATCAACATTAGCGTCTACAAAACCTAACTCTAGTGCTTTAGAAAATAACTCAAATGATTTCTCTTGGTTCTCTTCACCTCCTGTACCATATCTATAACAGCGAGCTAAGTGATACACACCCTCAGCCATATCTTGTTCTGCAGCTAACTCAAAGTGAGCTCTTGCTTTAGCATAATCAGGTTCTCCTACACTACCTTCTTCATAGATAAACCCAAGACGAATAGCCGCATAAGTATACCCTTCATTCAGCGCATCTTCATATAAGCGAGCTGCCTCAGCTACATCCTGCTCTATACCTTCTCCTCGCTCTAATAGCATTGCTAGTTCTACCTTACAGTAATTAGAATTAAAGTATTCTATCCCTCTTTGGTAGTAGCTAACTGCTTTCTCTAGATTAGGTTCTCCAGCATACCCAAAACGGTGATAACGACCCGCTAATTCTAATCCTGATAAGTTATTTCGCTCAGCTGCTAACTCGAATAGATATAATGCCTTTTCATAATCTGCCTCTTCTTCAAAATCAGCATTCTGATACGCTAGTCCTAATCGATAAGGAGCATAATCATTACCTGCAGCCATAGCTTGCTCTAACATTGCTTTTCCTCCTTCTACATCGCGCTCTACCTCTTCGAAGTCTAATAAAACAAAACCTTTTTCAGACATTGCTCTATCGTATTTATACTCAACTCCTCTATCTAAGAACTCCATCCCTTTAGCGATATCTTTAAACTCTTCATTGTACAAGTAGATAATAGCTAGCTCTAGTGTAGCCTCACTAGAATAGTAAGCAATAGATTTCTTGAACATTTCAATACCCGCTTCTTGCTTAGCTTCTAGTCCTTCTGTTCTAGGGTAGAAGTAAGAGTATCCTAGTACATATCCTGCATGTGTGATACCATAGTCATAAGCATCTGCTAGTAACTCTCTACCTTGCTCTTCTGTATACCCTAATTCTTCAAAACGACCATTACAAGCCATCATTCCTAATAAATATTTACAGTAAGCACTATTGTTTGCAATACCATCTTTTAAAGCAGCTTCAGCACTAACGTTATCATCTTCTCTTAGATAGTAATCAGCTAAGATATAAAGCCCTCTTTTCTTCACATTGATTAGTTCAGAGAACTTCTCTACCACAGCTTTACCTTCTTCTCCTGAAGTACATCCTCTAAACTCAATGTTTAACAAAAACAGATTAGCGATATTTGCTCTCTCTCCATCTACAGCAGTTTTTAGAATTGTTACTGCTCCCTCTTCATCTTTCTCATACCCTTGTGTACCATAATACATAGCATATCCTACATAACATTTACACAAGTCATCTCCTAATTCCACACCTTTCTTTAGATAGCCTACAGCTCTTTCTTCATCTCTAAATCCATATCTAGAGTTAATGAATAATTCATATTGATACGCATAAGCATGTTTATATCCTCTATCTATAAATATGTCATTCAATGCCTTCACATCTGTAAACCAGTCTGCATAATCCTCATCACTAAGACTCATACTACTATGAAGACAGTTAGAGTCCTCATTCAGCTGATCATACAGCTTCTCCAGCACCTCATTATTCTTACCTATTTGTTCAGCCAGCATACAGATCGCATGCGCTTTATACCACTCATGTGGATTGCTGTAATCATTCTTATTTAAAAACTCTTCAGCATGTGCTGTAATAGACACACTGTCATTTGCAAATTCTCTAACGTAATTTAAATATTCCATAGTAAACTGTTTCATAACTACCTTGTAAACAAGCTGATTTTTTTAGTTCTTTTTCATTTTATAGCAAATGTAGGAAAATGGCAATTAATACATGAAATAGTAAATTCCTAAATCACACACATACCACCCTCAAACAGTTAATTAAAATACTACCAATATTTCAAAAAAACATGCTTTTTACTTAAAAATAACAGAAAAAAAAGAAAAAAAGGCTCTTTTAGAAAAACACTCACAAATAGTAGAAGAAGTTAGTTATAAAGTACACATACTGTAATTTAAAAACATCTTACACCCACCCTATCAAAACATTAGCACCGTAATTAAGTCAATAAATAAGTAAAAAAATCAAATAAAGAATAGGCAAAAACCGTTCGACTAACTTTCGAACTAACAATTTCCTTCTAAAGAGGAAGGCAAATAAATTATAATTTTAAATAACTATTATTAACTCTTGACGAAGAAACAAGAGAGGCTAACAAACCTAGCACAATAATAGATACTAGTACAACGAAGATATTTACCCAGTTAAAAGCAACTGGATAAGCAAGTCCTTCTCGGATAGAAATAAACCCAAAAGCAACTTGTAACGAAACAACAATACCACCTAACACCAATCCTATCACACTCCCTAACACACAGATAATTAATCCTTGGAACAAAAATATCTTGCGCAGGTCACTCACAGGTACACCTATTTGGTTCAGCGTTTTAATATTAGGCTGTTTTTCAAGAATGATCATAATCATAGACCCTACTAATGTAAACAGAGCCATAATCACCACCAATACGAATATCAGATAAACAACTAGATTCTCCATATTCAACATACGGTACAATCCATCGTTTAGCTGTGTTTTATTTTTTACGATATACTCTTCACCGAGTACCTCCTTAATCTTCTGAATAGCTTTACCTTCAGATACTCCTTCAGCAATAGCCAGCTCTAGATTAGTCACCTCAGTAGTAGGTATATTCAGTAGTGCACGTGCATTATCTATATCGACGAACACATACTTATTATCTAGATCATCATTACCTAGTACATATACTCCTGTAGGATTTAAATGTCTTTTAATAAAAGCATCCTCAGGATTTTCGATAGTTCCTTTACCAGGTTTTAACGCCAATGCTTCAAAGGCATTCTCTGTATCGAACAGTCCCATAGATAATAAGTGGGACATACCCACTCCCACTACTGCATCATCCGTATCAGGTTTTAGCCAACTACCATACTCTACCTTTTCGTCAAAGTCCGTCACATTAACGAAGTCTGAGTCAATCCCTTTAATCATAGAGACTGCCTGCTTATCCTTAAACGAAAACAACAAGCGATCCTCTACTACCTTAGCTACACCCTTAAAATAACCTGACTCTTCTAAATCCAGAATCTGTCTGTCTTCGACTACAAAGCTTTTACCCTTTGGGGTAAAAACTTTTAAATCTGGATCTAAATCATCAACGAAAGAAAGACTATACGCTTTTAACCCACTGAATACCGATAACACGATAAACATAGCCATAGCACTCACCACAATACCTACAGAAGATATTGTCGTAATAACATTAATTGCCTTGCTCTTACTTTTACTAAAGGCATAACGTTTGGCTATGTATAGGGAAAACTTCAATCTATTTTTTCTTTCTCTTTTCTAATAAGTCAGGATTAGCGATAGGGTTTTCATCACCCGTAAGCGCTTTGTCGATTTGATCGATATACTCTAAGCTATCATCCACATAAAACAGTAAGTCTGGCACCTTTCTCATTTGGTGTTTTACTCGCTGTGCTAATTCGTGTTTAATTAATGGAGCATTAGATTTTATCCCTTTTAGTAGCTCTTCACCTTTATCGATAGGGAAGATACTTAAGTACACTCTCGCTACTGATAAATCACTTGTTATATTCACTTTAGAAACCGAAATAACTAAGTTAGTTATCCCGTTCTTACGCACCTCACCTTGCAAGATATCCACGATATCTTTTTGCAATAAGGCTCCCATCTTCTTTTGTCTATTAGTTTCCATGATGCAAAAATACAATTTTTTGAATAGCAAACTTTTTTATCTTTGTTTATATAACCCAAAACACTAAGAAATGCGAAAAATAGAACACATCGGAATAGCTGTAAAAGACTTAGAAGCGTCTAATGCCTTATTCGAAAAACTATTCGGTGCTCCAGCTTATAAAGAAGAAGCTGTAGAAAGCGAAGGAGTAAAAACTTCTTTCTTTATGAATGGCCCTAATAAGATAGAGCTATTAGAAGCAACTAACCCTGATAGCCCTATCGCCAAATTCTTAGAAAAAAAAGGAGAAGGCATCCATCATATCGCTTTTGATGTCGAAGATATAGAAGCAGAGATGAAAAGATTAGCAGCAGAAGGATTCACATTATTAAACGAAATTCCTAAAAAAGGAGCTGATAATAAATTAGTTGCCTTTTTACACCCAAAAACAACCAATGGGGTGCTTATAGAATTATGTCAAGAAATTAAATAATTTCTTTTAAAACTCTTGCATGAACCAATAAAAAACCATAATATTGCACCCGTTAAACACGTTTTAACTGGTCCTATAACTCAGCTGGTTAGAGTAGCTGACTCATAATCAGCAAGTCCCTGGTTCGAGCCCAGGTGGGACCACCACGAAATTTTACGGTCAAAAGACCGGTCCTATAACTCAGTTGGTTAGAGTAACTGACTCATAATCAGTAAGTCCCTGGTTCGAGCCCAGGTGGGACCACAAAAAAAAGCATCTATTTTTCAATAGATGCTTTTTTTATACCTTACTTTTTACTAAACTACACAAAATAGCAGTTAGATGTCAATACTCTAATAATCTCGTGTATTTTCTCCTTCGTACCTTTCTTCTTTATCTACAAGCTCACCCTTCCCATTGTAGTACGATTTGATGCTATACATATTATTCAGCGTACGCGGATAGTACTTATC
The DNA here is from genome assembly GCF_038039665.1 of Myroides sp. C4067. Classification (NCBI taxonomy): domain Bacteria; kingdom Pseudomonadati; phylum Bacteroidota; class Flavobacteriia; order Flavobacteriales; family Flavobacteriaceae; genus Myroides; species Myroides sp. C4067. The sequence goes on along the minus strand of NZ_JBBPHJ010000005.1, from coordinate 82,227 downwards.
TCCATTGCTCTCTTGCCTAGTAACAGTTTCTGAAGTATAAAATAACTTTCTATCTGTGTCAACCCCATAAAAAAAAGTTCGCTTATCTTTATTGAAAACAATTGTATTTACACAGTCAACATAAATAGAAACATATTGGGACTGACCTTCTCTGCGAATTGTCTCATATAGTACTTCATCTGTATCGGGATCAAGGACAAACTTGGTAGCAGTCCCTTGAATCATCATCAAACACTCATTGTGCTCATCAAAAAGAAAATTTAGCTTCCTATTAGAGGGATCTATAAAGGTATAACGATACTCTTTTTTGTCTTTAGTATTAAAGTAATCCACATTTTCCAATTGATGGTTCGGCAATATTTTATCAGCTTGAGAAAAAATAAATTTTTCTTTGTTGAGATCATAAAACATCAAAGCTTTATTTTCATTGTAAATTCCGTAGATAAAACCTTTTTCTATATTCGAATAAGTTACTTTTACAGCCCCTCCTGGTTCAAATAAATACGCTCCTTTATAAATATAATTGAGATACTCACTCGTCGCACCTTTCTCATCTGTGATATATTCTGAAGTTTCATATATCAGATTTCCATTAAATGTTTGAATCGTTTTAAACCTATTTACTTTATAAGATTCATCAATCTCTACTTCTGTCAATCGATCCAAATTTGCCAAATAATTGTATTTATCTTTACGCAATTCGATTAAATTATACTCTGAACTATAAAGCCCAATAGACTTATATTCAAAAGGGATCACTGTTTCTTTGCTATTGATATCGAATAATCCTTTTTGTTGTCCATCACGAGAAGCTACAAGACACTTCATATCTTTGATAGGATACATTTTACTTGATAAACTCGCAAACTCCTCCCCGAGAACATTCTTTCCTGTTAAATCAGATAAAAAACTTTTCTTGTCTTTACTAACAAATAGCAAATCTTTGTAAAAAGGATACAGTTCATCATATACTGGTTTTAATAAAACTGTTAAATTAAGGTCGATCAACCCCAATTTCGTATTAGATTCATTAGCAAAGATCAAATAATTTTTCTCTTGAATTTTTGTAAAATAATCTACCGGATAGGGAAACTGTTTAATTTCTTTAGTTTTAAAATTGTAGTAATTTAAAACATTTAATTTTTTACTGGTTCCACACAAATAACCAGGAACTCTTGGCCCCGTTAAATACAATAACGTCTGATTATCTGGATTATAATTGAACCCTTCAATTGTCTTTCTATCGCCTTCCAAAACAATCTTACCTTCTTCATTAAGAATTTTAAATCCGTGATCATCCCCTTTAGATATAACGAGATAGCTATTTTCAACAACCACAACTTCGTACTTTTTCTTGTACTTGTTCAAAAATTTTTGTGCATGTGTTAGAGTGCTAAACAGCATTACAAAAGCGATAAGTATATTTTTCATTTTTTAACAAAAATAACAATTAAATATTTAAAAAATAAAACAATACAGTTTTTATACATAAATCAATGTACTCTGCTAAGAAATACATTATTTACTATTTTACCATTTATAATAGCTACATCTCCTTACACAAATGCCCTCATTTGACTATAAAAGCTCTATTTGATTTTTATGACAACTACATTTATTCGACATCCCTTATCTACACTAGAAAACTTTTTTCTTATTTAAGTTTTGTTCGGGAATGGTTCGGGTCATGTTCGGTAATCCTTCGGTAAAAGGGGTGTTTTTCCGAACAAAATCAAAACAAACCAATGATTTAGAATTATAAAAAAAGCATCTGTATGACTACAGATGCTTTTCAACAAAACACATTTACACTAACCTAATATATCATTAGACGGCTCTATAGTTATAGGTCATACTTACTCTTCCCATTGATCATGCGAGAGACTATCCCATTATCTGAACTCAGCTCAGCGAATAGTACTCCGATAAAATGGATAACTAAATATGTCACGAAGTAATATATAGAGCCAAAATGAATACTCTTTATTTCATTATTATAAGCTGTCTCGATATCTAATGCTAAGACGACTCCAGATACTATAGAGATAACCACACAGACATAAAACACTAAGTATATAACTGCTCTAATACGTGTATTAAGTATAATTCCTCTCTTAAACGGATTTAAAAACGGTACTCTACCCATCATCCCTAGTATGATTCTCACGAATACTAATCCCATCAAGGTATAACCCAAGTAGACATGCCACTCCCACATAAGAGCACGTAACCGCTTAGCGAGTACGATGGCTTTCTCTTTAGTCATATTAACCTCCTGAGAAGTACAATATTCCATAATGATTTCACTCATGCCTTCTTTATTCAGCCAGGTATAACGCAGCAGTATAGTGATAAGCATACCTAGCATCACGAATGCTATACTCCAGTGCAAAACCCGAAATGCCAAGCTATAGCACTCACCTCTCATTCTCATTTTAATACTTTTAATAAAATTAAATTACCAAATATGTTAATTTAAAATAATTACAATAATCAAATATAAAAATAACAATCAATAACTTCTAAACAAAAGTGAACATAATTTAAAAAAAGTAAAAAAAATGGCTTTTTATACAATATCAAATGATACCATCCGTTATATATCTAGCTAATAAAATGCAGAAAAAATGGATTAACTCTATTATGTCTATTTTTTAAAGTATGTTTGTTAGTCTGCAATATTTTTTTGAAATAAAATATTAATATTTATCTTAAATTTGCAGAGTGAAAAACAAATTGTTATTGAATCAAAAATAAATTGGAATGAAAAAGATATTACTCTTGTTTGTAATACTAATGTCAATTAGTACTTCTTATGGTCAACGAAAATCTAAAAAACAGGAAGAACCTGTGAAGAAGATTGAGTACCTAGACATTGTTCAAATTCTATCAAATAAAGATGAGCTTAAATTAACTCAAAAACAGGTAGGAGCCTTGACAATCAAAAATGAATACATTAAGCGTGACTTACAGAATCTGAATTCTAAAACAAAGATGCAGGAGGTAGAAAAGAACATGCACCAACGTCAATTATTCGCTGGTTATGACAACTTCGTAAATAGAACACTGAATGAAGACCAATTAGAAAGTTGGAATGTAATTAAAAAAGAAATAGCTGCTAGTGAAGAAGAGAGCACTGATCTAAAAACGGAGATGGCTGCACTAGACTCAGCTTATAAAGCAGAACTAAAAGAAGTATACAGAAAGTACAGCAAAGATCGTAAACTGTACTACGCGAGTAGAAATGTAGTGAGAAAACAATACGATGCAGATAAACTTCGTATCTACAAAAAATACAACCAAGCTGTAGAAGAAGAAGGTGAAGAGGGAGATAAAGTATTAACATTAGAAGAAATCGCGAACTTATATAAAGAATACGACGATTACTACAATGAACCGACACAAGCGAATCCATTAGAATACTTAGATGTAAAAGAAGAATATTCTAATGAGACAGAAGAAATAACATCAGAAGAAGAAGGAGAGTATTAATCTCCTTCTTTTTTTTTGTATTATTTAAATACATTAAGGTACTTTAACAGCCATAATGTCCGAATACTACCAAAATACAAGTATATTAAGCGCAAAGCTTTCAGTTTTTTTAAGTTACTTTGCATAAAAAATAAATTATGTCTTATATCAGCAAAGTTATTAGTGGAAAATGCCCTAACTGTGGTAAAGAGCACATATTCCATGACAAAGGAAATCCGATTACATTTAAGATGCCGAAAATGACGAAAGAGTGTGGATCTTGTGGATATAACTTCCATAGAGAAACAGGATTTTATTTTGGGGCTATGTATATGAGTTATGCACTTACAGTTGCTGAAATGGTAACGGTGATGGTGCTTCGTCTTATCATCAATCACTTATTTGATTTGAATATCACGATGTTACACGCCTTTATTGCAATTGTCTTTGTAATCTTTATTCTGTGGACATTTAACTATCGCTTATCTCGAATCATGTGGTTAAATTTATTTTATAAAAAAGATGAGCAATAGTCTAGGTTTATTAAAATAAAAGTTATTATATTTGCGCCACCTAACAGAGAAACGGGTGTAGTTCAAGGGTAGAATAGCGGTCTCCAAAACCGTTGATGGGGGTTCGAATCCCTCCACCCGTGCAGCGTAAAAAAAGCTCCTTAATATTTACATTAAGGAGCTTTTTATTTTTATATCATTCTCTTATTTTACACATACTTTTTAAGGAACTCTTTCGGAGAGATACCAGTTCTCTTTTTAAACACCTTAGAGAAGTAAGAATAATCATCGTATCCTAGCATCATAGCGATCTCACTAAAGCTTTTGCCTGTATAGATAAGCATACGCTTAGCCTCTAAGACGATTCTGTCTATAATGATATCAGTAGTAGTCTTGTCTAATAACGTCTTGCACACGCGATTTAAATGCTTTTGTGTCATATTCATCCATTCTGCATACACTGCAGCCGACTTCTCCGTGCGAAAGTTCTTTTCTAATAGGTTCTCGAAGTGATGTAGATGTTGATTATACTGCAAGTTTGGTACAGCACTAAAGGAGTTCCCTTCTAGTAGCTGTCTATTACACTCTATATAGAAGAGTGAAGCTAGATTCACGAGAGAGAAGTTCTTCTTCCAGTTGGGCTGGCTTACCTCATCTGTCATTCTCTTCATTAGATTCTCCACTAATACGCTACTCTCTTCATGTAGTAGAAAACCGTTCGGGTAATACGCTGATCTAAATACAGGATACTCGCGTATCGTCTCTCGGACAAAGAATAAATCAAAATACTCTTGAGTGTGAAAAAAGATATAACCATCTATATCCTCTGATAAGATCCAACTATGCGTCTGCCCAGGTGCTAGCATGAATACCATACCAGGCTGTATCTCATAGCTCTGAAAGTCTATCTCGTGGTTACCACTCCCCTTGGTAAAAATCATACAAACATAGAAATCATGTCGATGTGGTTTTTCCACATGATCGTGATTTGTGATAAGGTGTTGTGGTATCGTATTGGCATAAAAATCAGCTCCTTTAACCTCCTCAGTCAAATCTCGCATTTGTAAAATAGTAATATCTTTCATCAATCTAATATATGGTCAAACAAAAATAGTATTTTTAGTTTATACTAAATAATTCTTATGCTAATGGCTTATGTCCTAGCTACTGTTCTACACTATCTATTTAAAAGACAAATAGTCTCTATAATACGCTAGTACACACTTGATCAAGAACTAAGCGTGAATATTATCCAAAAAGTCTACTGTACAACAAACAAAGTTTTGAGTAAACTTTACTATCTTTAGCACTCGTTAAAATAAATAATTGTTATGAAATATATTCTACCTATTCTTATGGTATTAGGGCTAGCCTCATGTGGAGGTGGTGAAACTAAAAAAACAGATCTTGAGACTATCGATAAACAATCTGCAAGAGAAGTAACAATCAAGTCTGTAGTAGCAGGAGATAGTATCCTACATATCACAAGTCAAAAAATATGGGCGAATGGTCAACTAGTAACACAAAAAACGGACACGATCAAAACAGCAAAAGAAGTAAGCGCATGGGGAGATACTAAGCCTACTTCTCTAGTAAAAGTGCCGATTTATGTAACTGTCGAATAATAATATCATGAATAGAAAAAGTAGTAAAGCAGTGAGTCTAGTACTTATCACAGCAGCATTAGCTTCATGCTCTAAGACTCCTGATAAACAAGAAGAACAAGAACAAGCACAGAAGGTATATATGAGAGCAGATAGCTCTGCACCTTATACGGATGTGACTCAACAATATAACCAACAACGCCATCACAGTGGAGGTGGTATGGGAAGTGCGCTACTATGGTATATGGCCTTCAGACCACTAATGGGTGGAGGTATGGGATATGCTAGTAATGGACTCTCTCACCAAGCTAATGTAGGTACGAATACGTCTAAATCTAATGCTGTAAAGACACATAAGTCAGCTAGAGGAGGTTTTGGTAATACTTCTAAGTCATCTACTGTTAGTTCATAATCTATGAGAATAAAATACCTAACAGCTGATGCAAATTGGCAAAAGAGATTAGAAGACAACGGTTTTGGATTTCACACGGATGAGAATAATGTCCCTTACTGGATAGAACACTACTATTATAGTATAGAGCCAGCATTCGCTGACGAGATATACAATGCTACTACTGAGCTATGGCAGATGTGTCTAGAAGCAGTAGACCACGTGATCACACATAATCTATTTGATCAATTTCAGATTCCGATCCTCTTTCACGATCATATAAAGCAGTCATGGGAGAACGATGCTCCAAGTATCTATGGTCGTTTTGACTTTGTCTTCGATGAGAAAAAACAACAACTGAAAGTATTAGAGTTTAATGCAGATACTCCTACTTCTCTGTATGAAACAGGAGTGACACAGTGGCAATGGATGCAACATTACTTCGGTGAACGCAAAGACCAGTTTAACTCTGTACACGATCAATTAATCGCTTCATGGCGTGATCTAAAGCCTTATCTTAAAGGGGACACACTACACTTCAGTTGTATGCGTGAGACCTTAGAGGATCTAACGAATATAGAATACCTAAGAGACACTGCTATACAAGCTGGTATCAACACAAAGCTAATCTTCATAGATGATATCGGATGGAATGGGGTTAACTTTACAGACCTAGAAGAAGAGACGATAACTGATATATTTAAGCTATATCCGTGGGAATGGTTGGTATATGAGCCATTTGCGCTACATATACCGAATGACGAAGCACAAGCGAACTGGATAGAACCGTCATGGAAGATGATCTTATCTAATAAGGCTATCATGGCTGTACTGTGGAAGCTGTATCCTAACCATCCACTACTACTAGAGACCTACTTCGATACACCTAATGGGATGCGTGACTATGTAAAGAAACCTTTACTCTCAAGAGAAGGTGCTAATGTAACGCTATACCAGCATGGAGCTATCGTAGAAGCTACTCCTGGAGATTATGGAGAAGAAGGCTATATCTGTCAAGAGTTAGCTCACTTACACCAAGAGTCAACAGGATATTCTATTATCGGAAGCTGGATCATAGGTCAAGAATCATGTGGGATTACATTCCGAGAAAGTAATAATCGAATCACAACAAACAAAAGCAGATTTATACCTCATATCATAGAAGAACCATAAGGATAAATCTTTATAATATTATATCTTGCTACCGTATATGGATACGTTCTATATACGGTAGCTAACTTTTAACACCAGACAGATGACTCCTGAATTTATATACGACAAACAATACAGTAACACTGTATTTAACTATAACGATATCTCATTTAAAGAATTTGAGAATTGTAAGTTTGAAAACTGTGATCTGAGCGCTTGTTCATTCTTAGCTACTCTTTTTATAGACTGTGATTTTATCAACTGCAATTTTAAAGATGCAGAGGTGAACTATGTAGGACTGCGCAATGTCAACTTTACAGCTTGTAACTTTACGCGTGTAAACTTCGCCATGATAGACCAGACTATATTCGAATTTACCTTTACAGACTGCAATTTAGAATTAACTCAGTTCTATGGATTAAAGCTTAAAAAGCAACTGTTTTCTAACTGTAGTCTAATCAGTGCTGATTTCTCTGATACAGATCTGAGTATGGCACTATTTGACAACTGTAACTTACACCGTGCAGTATTTCACAAGGCCAATGCAGAGAAAGCGGACTTCTATACGAGTTATAACTATGATATAGACCCGCAGTTCACTAAGATTAAAAAAGCGATATTCTCTATGGATGGATTAGCTGGTTTACTAACAAAGCATCAATTAGTCTTAAAGTAATTCATAATAATTACAAAAACATAAAGATAAATTAGTACTTTTAAGTATTAATTTATATTTATTAAAAAATGAAATTATCAAAACGTGTCAAAATCCTTTTAATAGTTGGTGTCAGTCTACTAGGGCTATATCAGATAGGAAGGTATGCATTAAATCGTTTTATATATAAGCACTTACCAGAGATCATCGCAGAGAAGAATGATACTCCTTATGATCTAGCGTATGAGGACATCAGCTATTATCCTGCATTAAGAAGACTAACTGTCTCTGGAATCACAGTCACTCCTAAAGATACTACTACTCACCCTAGTCTTACTTATATCAGTGCAAGACTAGATAAAATAGTGATTCAAGGGGTAGCTATCAAAGAATTACTACAAAACAAGAATCTACGTGCAAACAAAATCAAACTAAGTCATCCTAGTATAGTGATGATTAAAGGAGATAGTGTCGTACAGAAGCAAGCTAAAATAAACGTAAAAAATGATATAGATATAGAATCTATTATCGTAGAGCATGCTTATGTCTTAATAAAAGACAGAAAGAGTAATACAAGACTAAATGAGGTCTATAACTTCAATGCAACGATCAGAGGAGTACATTTCGGTGAAGAAGTCGTAGAGAAGGCAATACCTTTTAGTTATGACTCTTATGTAATGACTACTGACTCTATCTATAGTAAGCTGAATGAGTGGCATAAGTTCACCATCGGTAAGATTATCATAGAACCAACAGCACTAGAGATGCACCAGCTATCTGTAAAGCCCTTCTCAGAAACTATCGAGTCAAAAGAATTAGCTAAGAACTTATTGTCTGTAGATATCCCACAGCTAAAGCTGACTGGGACAGACTGGGGGTATAAAAATGAGCAAGACTTCTACCTTGACATTGCTTCTATAAAGACAGACTCTACAGCGATCACCATCAAAAACAACAAACTCAAACAAGATATCAAAGTAGCAGAAAAACAACCTGCTAAAAAAACTAAAAAGCAGAAAAAGCAAGAGGTGGCAGTGGTATATGATACATTGCCTGCATTAGTCCCATTTGCTTTGAAGATAGGCGACATTAAGATTAACAAATTATCATTAGATGCATTAGACACTTGGAATACATCTAAGACTAATATAATCTTAACGGATATCAACAATAAGGTAGGAGAACAACTAAAAGTAGCTAAAATAGCGATAGACTCTCCTGTTATCACCTATACTCCTAATGATGTAAAGAGTAAACCTAAGACTACTGCTAAGTTATTGTCGGATTATATCACATTAGATTCATTAGTGCTGCGCAAGGCGGCTTTCCAAATACACGATAGAAAGACAAATAGCAACAGCTTAAAGGTGAATAATATCAATGCTGTGATAGCAGATATCCGTATTGATAAAAATACCGGTGGAAATAAGATTCCTTTTACTTATGGCAAGACTACGCTATCCTCTGGAGCGATTACATATGATACGAAGAAATATTATGATATAAGTGTAGACTCTCTATCTATCGACAATAAAGAGCTAAAACTGGCTAACTTCAATATGAAGCCAAAGTACTCTAGAAAGAAGACGGTAAGCATGTTTAGATATGCAGATGATATCTTCACACTACATGCCAAAGAGATAGCTCTAAAGAATTATAACTATGACTTCGATACCAAGGGAACTCTACTGTTTAAAACAGAACAGATCAACATCAATCAACTTGATGCAAATATCTTTAGAGATAAGGCTCCTACATTCAATATGAGTATCAAGCCCATGTTTAGTAAAAAGCTAAGAGATCTAAAATTCGGATTAAAAGTAAATAATGTTGCGATACGCAACTCTAAACTAGTCTATGAAGAGACTGACCCTAAAGCGGTAGCTCCAGGTAAGATTATGTTTCATAACTTCAATGCGACTATTAAGAATATATATAGTGGATATGGTGTAACTAAAGTACCTACTACTACGATAGCTGTCAATGCGAGGTTTATGAATGCAGCTCCACTGCGTGTGGACTGGTCTTTCAATGTACTTAACAGAAGAGATAACTTCAATATACAAGGTAAGATTACGAACTTCCCAGCTAATTCTATGCGCCCGTTCTTACAGCCGTATGTCAAGGCTAATACAGAAGGTAGTATCAGTCTAGTCACTTTTAACTTCACTGGTAATAATACTTCTGCGACAGGAACCTATGGTATGCAATATGAGGATCTAAAAGTAACTATCTATAAGAAAGATGGGCAGCAAAAGAAAAAGTTCTTATCTGCTGTGGGGAATATGTTTATCCGAAAGAACACTAAGGATGAAGTCAAGACAGTTAATATTAAAAAAGTAGATAGAGTCCAAGAGAAGTCTTTTTTCAATTATCTTTGGTTATGCATAATGCAAGGTTTAAAACAAACCGTCTTATAGTACAACACCACAAAACAAAAAGATATGAAAACAGCATTCATTACAGGAGCGACATCAGGTATAGGAAAAGCAACAGCGCAAGCCTTAGCTGCTAATCACAGACTAATCTTGTGTGGGAGAAATAAAGAGAACTTAGCTGCCATAGAGCGTGAACTAGCAGAGCAGACAGAAGTGCTAACACTAACCTTCGATGTGAGTGATAAAGAAGCTACCTTTAAGGCAATAGCCTCTCTTCCGACTGCATGGCAAGATATAGATGTGCTAATCAATAACGCTGGGAATGCTCATGGATTAGCTACTTTCCAAGAAGCTTCTCTAGAGGACTTAGAAGCTATGATAGATATCAATGTAAAGGGAATAATCTATGTGACCAAAGCTATTGTTCCTCTTATGATCAAAAGACAATATGGACATATCGTCAATCTATCTTCTATCGCAGGGAAAGAGTCATACCAAAACGGTACAATCTACTGCGCTTCTAAGGCTGCTGTAGAGGCATTCTCTAAAGGACTTAGATATGATTTATTATCAGATGGAATTAAGGTAACTAATGTAGCTCCTGGGGCAGTAGAAACAGACTTCTCCCTAATCCGATTTAAAGGAGATAGCGATAGAGCGGCAAAAGTATATGAAGGGTATACTCCATTAGTAGCAGAAGATATAGCGAATGCTATAGCTTATATCGTCAACCAACCTGAACATGTACAAATAGCTGATATTACAGTATTTCCGAAGGCTCAAGCTGGTGCAACAACCATTCATAAAAAATTGTAAAAATTATCATATTAATCATCCCAAAACTAATACATTTGCAGAGGAATTACAGTATGTTAATCTTCTATTAGAATGAAACAAATCTTAGCAATAAGTCTCTTATTAGGGCTGAGTTGCACATCTAGTTGGGCTTATAAAAGTACCTACTCACACATCAATGTACAGTTAGAGGAAAGTGTAAAACTAGACACCGTCTATCTCGACTTAAAAAATGATCCAGACTTTAAGTTTCAAAACAACTTAAGATGGTATCAAGATAAGAAGTTGGAATTGTTTGGAATCAAAACCAATAAGAATGAAATCTTCATCGAGCCTCTTTTCTATCAAATAGAATCTTTTATAGAAGGAATATCTATCGTGTCTATGGACAACTTCCAAGGCGCAATAAATGATAAAGGAGAAGTGATTATTCCTTTTGCTTATGAAGAACTACAGACGAGTAGTGAGTACAAAATAGCCTTCTTAGAAGGTGGTAAATGGGGATTCTTCAACACAGAAGGTAAAAAGATTATCTCTGCTCAATATGATTATGTAGGAAGCTACTCTGATGGATTAGCATTAGCTTCTAAAGACCAATTGTTTGGTTATATCGATCACAAAGGAAGAGTAGTCATTCCTTTTCAATATGACTACGCTAGTAACTTCGAAGATGGACAAGCGCAAGTAGAACTAAAGTTTGAATCATTTACGATTGATAAAAAAGGAACTAAGGTATCTTATTAAAATAAAAAACGGTAAGCTGTACAAGGCTTACCGTTTTTATATACTAGAATTTCATAGCAAAAAAGCGTATTCTAAGTATTTGTAATAATTGATTCATACTATTGAAACTACCCCCCACGATAATCAAAACAGTACTTAGTCATCTGAAAACTCCAACTAACCAATTTATATATTAAAGTCCATTAAACTTCACTCCTAACATAAACCATCTACCAGGCATAGGTACTGCACCTGCCTCTATATAAGTAGTATCAAATATATTCTGAGCATCTAGATAGATACTATATTTCTTTAGATTATAGTTGATTCTTATATCTGTAATCCAGTAATTCTTATAACTAATACGCTCGTTAAAACGATTAGCTAGTGTAGCACTAAGCTTATTATAAGTATAATTAACTGTTCCGACTAACTGATGTCTTAAACTCTCTATCGCATACTTAGAGATCTTATCTTCTCCTTTATTCTCCACTTTAGGAGATAAATAAGTATATGATAATCCTAAATCCCAATAAGACTTCTCTGATCCTACTTTATACTTTAATGCTGTATTAAATCCTTTAGTCTTATTCTTAGAAGCATTATATGGCTGATATGGCACTGTCGTATCTACTCTTATCCAATCGATAAAGTCATCAATATCTCTATAAAAAGCAAAAGCCTCTGCTCTAAATCCTTTATTGACATACTTCCCTCCTAATTCTATCTGATAAGCTTTTTCTGGTAATAGATCAGGATTACCTATATTACCAGGGCGTTGATCTAAATACAAATCTGTAAAAGAAGGTATTCTACTTGCTGTACCAGCATTAAACATCGCTTTCCAATGTTCATTAAAGGTATAACTAGCGTCTATCCCTGGGAAAACTTCCCATCCATACTTCGTATTATAATTAACATAAGCCCCTAGATTTACATCTAATCGATCAAAGAACTCACGCTGTATCTCAGCGTACAATCCGTAGTTACTCTTACTGTGATCCCCAATATTAGTTGAGTTAATCTCTTCATACCTCATCTCTCCTCCAAAAGATATCTTACCAAAATCTGCTAAGTACTCTCCTCTAATATTACTAGTAATCGCATGTGAGTAATGACGGCTACGTGCCTTACTTAACTCATGTCTGAAGTAACGATAATCATCAAAGTTATATCTGTAAGCTACACTGGGCATTAATGTAAAACGGTCAGTTAAATAATGACGTGAACTCAGATTTAGCATTGATGTAGATACTACTTCTTTTGACTCTTTATCTCCAGGAGCTGCGTAGAATCCATTTGCTCCAAAAGAACTTCTAGCATGACCTGCAAGTACCATAATAGCATTATTCTCATTAGGGGTATAGTTCCCTTGATAGAAGATTTTATTGTTATTAAAAGCAGTGTTATAACGAGTACCATTACCTGAGTCATGGCTACCGAATAACATATGATTATCTTTTTTGCGTACAAGTGTACCTCCTAATTGAATACCTCGGTTATTAAATAACTCTCCATGATCGCCTTCTTTATCTTTCTTTAAGCTACTTCCGATATACGTATTAGCAAAAAGACCATCTTTTTTAGGGTTCTTCGTTACGATATTCACTACTCCTGTCAGGCTGTTCACACCATATAGACGAGCAGAAGGTCCGCGTACTATTTCTATACGTTCAATCGCTTCTAAAGGAATTGGTACATTAAGGCTATTATGGCCTGTCTGTGGATCCGAAATCTTCTGTCCGTTTAATAACAATACATTCTGCTCAAAGCTACCTCCGTCAATACTAAAGTCTGATTGAGTTCCAAATGGCCCTCTCTGACGAATATCAACACCAGTAGCATAAGTCAACAACTCATTAATAGACGACACAGGTAATTGTTTTATCTGTTCTTGATTAATAAATGTAATATTTCTATTCTTCAACGAACTTGGCAATTGTAATCGTTGATTATAGATTACTATTTCTTCTATTTTATCTTCAAGGGTATTTTCTGTCTTAGTTTGTCCTTGTGATTGCACTGTAAAAAGAGTACTTAACAAGGCTAAAATGACATAATTATTCTTCATTTCAGGTAGTTTATTTGTGCAAAACTATTCTTATTCCTCTCTTCTATACTAGTCCACTTTTAAAATAACAACTAGTCCGGCCTACAGTACTCCAAAACGAGGTTTATAGAACATTTTAAGAATAAACAATAAATTATTCACTATATTATATTAAATTCGCAGTATAATATATAAAAACATGAAACATTTAATCTTCAGTTTTTTGAGTATACTTGTCCTTACTTCTTGTAAAAAGGCAAATACTATGGCAGAAACTTTGATTCTCAATGATACCATCAAGGTAGACCCTATGGAGGATCAAATAAAGGTACACGTAGATAGTGCATCTATAGTTAGTCTTCCAAAGGATATCCAAAAGTTCTATGTAGAGAACCTATACCAAATCGGTTGGGGAAGAACAAGTAACCGAGAACAACTTCTAAAAGTACTTGACGAAGCATATTTAGATGGAATCAATAACTCAAAGTACAATACTGAAAAAGTTCATCAATTTCACAAAGATTATCAAAGGCTATCAAACCTAGATAAAATACAAGCAGATTTTCTGTTCACTAAAGCATTTTTTAATGCGAGTAAAGACTTGTATAATGGTGTACAAAATCCTAGAAGATTATACAATGACTGGGATATGTTTCCAAAAGAACTAAATACAGCTGCTACAATGCAACTCGCTTTAAGTAGAGGAACAATACAGACGACCTTTGATAGTTTAAGATCACCTCATAAAATATATGTCAATCTAAAAAATAAACTATCAAACCTATATCAACTGAATCAAGATACAATCAAAGCTGTGACAGCTAAGTATAAGTTAAATGATACAGTACCTGAGCTAGTGAATATTAAAAAACATTTAAACTTCTTGAGTTATTACCCTGATAGCCTATCAAAGGACTTTATCAATAACGAAGGAGTCGTAACTGCTTTAAAACAAGTTCAAAAAAATAGTAAACTAGTCGAGAACGGTGTTGCTGATAAGAAAACAATAGAGGCCATCCTAAAAGAAGAAGCTACTGTAAAAGAAAAGCTAGTAGTCAATCTAGAACGTTGGAGATGGTTCCCAAGAGATTTAGGTGATAACTATATCTTAATCAATATAGCTGATTATAGTTTAGTTGCGGTGAAGTCTGGTGATACTGTAAAACAACACAAGGTAATCGTAGGTACGACAGGTCGTAAAACGCCTATACTGAGCTCAGTTCTAAAGACAATTGTGATCAATCCAACATGGACAGTTCCTCCTACCATTCTAAAGAATGACTTAACACCTAAAGCTAGTGCTAACTTAAGTTACTTCTCTAATGCTAGATTTACAATCTACGATAAGAGCACAGGCAAAGTAGTAGCTCCAGAAAACTGGGATTCTAGCAAAGCTTCTTCTTATAGATATGTACAGAAAGCCGGTGTAGGTAACACATTAGGTCGTATTAAATTTATGTTTGATAACAATCACGCAGTGTACTTACATGACACTCCTAATAAAGCTAACTTTAATAGAGCTCAGAGAAGTTTAAGTTCTGGATGTATACGTGTAGAAGATCCTTTTGACTTAGCACAGTTTGTATTTGATATTCAACAGAACGAGATTACTCAAGAAGAGATAAAAAAGATTCTTGATTCTCAAAACACTAAAAATATCACAACTAGTAAAGAAGCTGTACACATCCATCAATTATACTGGACTATCCAAGTAGCTAACGATGGTAAGATAACTCAGTTTAGAGATGTCTATAAATTCGACAATGACTTATATACTAAGCTACAATAATAAAAAAACACCCATTAAGAATAAAATCTTAATGGGTGTTTTTCTTTATATAAAAGGTCTTACTAAACAAATTTTGACTTTAACTCATACTGATTACTTGGATAATAAATAAACAATAGAGATTTGTCTTTAATCATTTCTATTAAATCATCATTTACTTCTACAGGCACAGCTGGGCAACCATAACTACGTCCCAACTTCCCTTGAGCGCGTACTAAATCAGGTGAAGCATAATCCGCTCCATGGATTACAATCGCTCTTTCTCTAGCTTTATCATTAATCCCTGCTTCCAATCCATCTAATCTAAGAGAGAATCCATTTCTTCCGTTATACGTCTCTCCTGTAGTATAAAATCCTAAGCTACTCATATGTGAGTTCACACGATTAGAAAACGTAGTTGCGTATTCTTCTCCTGTCTTCTTGCCATGTGCTACAAGTGATTGTAACAGAACAGCATTCTCTTTCATATCTATCACCCATAGACGAGGCTTAGCTGACGATAAACTAAAGTCAACGATAGTCAACTTCTCATTCTTAATCTTACCTGTTTCTAGCATTTTATAATACCCTTTCAGTGCAGCAGTATATACTGCTCTAGCAGGAGCATTATAATGATTTAATTCTAAACTAGAATACAAACTCTTAGCCGTACTTTCAAAACTATATTCTTCAGAATCCACTGTGTTATCTACAGTTTTTTCAATCACATTTGTATATTCATTCGACGTTGGTAAAGTATTACTTCCTACTACATTCCCAAAAAATGCCATTGAGGCAAATAACCAATAAAAATTCTTTTGTTTCATATAACCTTCTCATTTATAGTCTTTAATTCTAATTTTAGAAACGTAAATTTAAAAAAAATATTATACGACCAAAGGAATTTTTAATAATAAAAGTATTTAATGCCATTATTTCAAGAATCAAACATTGCCTTTTTTGAATAAGTATGCGTAAATTTGTATAACACAACTAATAATATTTAAAGTTTCACTATTATGAATAAGAAAGTAATATTAATGATTCTAGATGGCTGGGGACAGACTCAAGATCCTAAAGTATCAGCTATCGAGCACGCAAATACGCCATTTATAGACAGTCTATATACTAAATATCCTAATACATTTGTACTTACTGATGGACTAAATGTAGGTCTTCCAAAAGGGCAAATGGGTAACTCTGAAGTAGGACACATGAATCTTGGGGCAGGTAGAATCGTCTATCAAGACCTTGTAAAAATAAATATGGCAGTAGAAGATAACACTATTGCTAAAGAGCCTGCATTACAAGCAGCATTCGAATACGCTAAAACAAACAATAAAAAAGTACACTTCTTAGGACTGCTATCTGATGGTGGAGTACACTCTCATGAGCAACATTTATATGGTCTAGTAGATGCAGCATCAGCTGCAGGAGTATCAGATATCTGTATTCACGCTTTTACAGATGGACGAGATGTAGATCCTAAATCGGGTGCAAATCACGTACAACAACTACAAGACAGACTGAGCTTATCTACTGCTAAACTAGCTTCTGTAATCGGAAGATACTATGCAATGGATAGAGACCAGCGTTGGGAAAGAGTAGCAAAGGCTTACCATCTGTTAGTAAACGGTACAGGTATTCACTCTACTGATGCAGTAAAAAGCATTGAAGCAAGTTATTTAAATAATGTGACTGATGAGTTTATTGAGCCTATTGTAATGGTTGATGAAAACAATCAGCCGATAGGAAAGATTGAAAATGACGATGTAGTGATCTTCTTTAACTTTAGAACGGATAGAGGAAGAGAACTAACACGTGTATTATCTCAAGAAGATCATTCAGATCATGACATGAAGAAACTTGACTTGTACTTTGTAACGCTTACGAACTACGATGATACTTATAAGAATGTACATGTAGTATATGATAAAGAGAACTTACACAATACATTAGGTGAGGTTTTAGAAAAACATGGCAAAAAACAAATACGTATTGCTGAGACAGAAAAATATCCACACGTGACTTTCTTCTTCTCTGGAGGTAGAGAACTTCCATTCGATGGAGAACAACGTATCTTATGTCCTTCTCCTAAGGTAGCTACTTATGACCTTAAACCTGAGATGAGTGCTTATGACCTTAAAGATGCACTTATCCCTGAATTGAAAAAAGGTGAAGCAGACTTCGTATGTCTAAACTTTGCTAACGGCGATATGGTAGGACATACTGGTGTAATGGAAGCAGCTATTAAAGCTTGTGAGGCAGTAGACCAATGCGTAAAAGAAGTAATCACAACTGCTCTTGATAATGGATACACTACGATAGTATTAGCAGACCATGGTAACTGTGAGGTAATGATCAACCCTGATGGTACTCCTAACACAGCACATACTACTAATCCTGTGCCGATCATTATCGTAGACAATGATATCAAAGAGGTAAAGGATGGAGTGTTAGGAGACTTAGCTCCTACTATTCTTAAACTAATAGGTATACCTCAACCTGAAGAAATGACTAGACATTCTCTAGTGTAATATACAAAAAAGCCACTCGATGAGTGGCTTTTCTATTTTATATCATAGACATTTACTTTCCTGTAAGCATCTTTTTCTTCATTTTACTAAAAAACTCAGGAGTAACCCCTAAATAAGAAGCTATCTGCTTCTGTGGCAGACAATACTTAATCTCAGGGAAACGCTCTAAAAAGCGCGTATAACGCTCTTCTGCAGGTAGTGATAAGTTGTCCATCAGTCGTTGTTGTGTAGCCACTAGTGACCTCTCTATAAGAACTCTGAAATAACGTTCTATCTTAGGTACTCTATCAAACAAAGCTAACTGATGATCTCTACTCAAAGTCATTACTATCGCATCTTCTACTACTTCTAAATAAGAGTTACCAGGTTTTTGAGATAAATAACTATACATATCAGCTATCCACCATCCTGATGCTGCAAAGCTAACAGTATGTTCTACTGCTTGATCATCTAGACAATAGTTTCGTACGATACCCGAAACGACAAAAGTAGAATTAATACATACTTCTCCTGCACTTAACAGCTTTGTTTTAGCAGGGTAACGAGTTACAGTAAATGACTCTAATATAATCTGTTGTTCCTCTTTAGTCAGAGAAACATGTTTAGCAAAACTCTGTAATAATATATCCACGATAATGAACTTTTATAAAGTATAAAAATAAGAAATAATGCTCATGATAACTAAAAAAAGCCTTATTTCTAAGGCTTTTTTTAACTATTATAACTTACGCTAATGCTTCTTTAATTCTTTTGAATGCTTCGATCAACTGATCTTCACTAGTCGCATACGACATACGTATACAATCAGGATTCCCGAATGCCACTCCTGTTACAGTAGCTACGTGTGCTTTCTCTAACAGATACATAGATAGATCATCCGCATTATTAATCTTTACACCTTGAAGTGTCTTTCCAAAGAAAGAAGATATGTCTGGGAATACATAGAACGCTCCTTCAGGTATATTAATCTTAACTCCTGGAATCTCTTTTAATAACCCTACTACTAGATCTCTTCTATTCTTAAATGCCGCAACCATATCTTTTAATACGCTAGGGTCAGCCTCTACAGCAGTAATAGTAGCTCGTTGTGCAATACTATTAGCACCAGACGTTACTTGTCCTTGCATCTTAGTACATGCCTTAGCGATAAATTCAGGGGCACCGATATATCCGATACGATATCCTGTCATCGCAAATGCCTTCGCAATACCGTTTACAGTAATCGTACGGTCAATTAAATTACCGATAGTTCCGATACTGCAGTAATTACCTGTAAAGTTGATATGTTCATATATCTCATCTGATAAGATAAAGATATTTGGATATTTCTCTAATACTTTAGCTATAGCTTCGAATTCCTCTTTACTATACACAGAACCACTAGGATTACATGGAGAGCAGAACCATATCATCTTCGTCTTAGGAGTGATAGCTGCTTCTAATTGTTCAGGAGTAATTTTAAAGTCACTCTCTATACTAGTAGGCACTTCTACAGGAGTACCCTCAGCCATCTTCACGATCTCAGCATAACTCACCCAGTATGGAGCAGGAATTACTACCTCATCACCAGGGTTGATCATGACATGAGCTACATTGTATAACGATTGTTTAGCACCAGTAGATACAACGATCTGACTCGGTGAATAATTTAAATTATTATCTCTCTTAAACTTATTGCTTATTGCCTCTCTTAGTTCTTTATATCCTTCTACAGGAGGATACTTACTATAGTTATCTTTTACAGCCTGAATAGCAGCTTCTTTGATAAACTCAGGAGCATTAAAATCTGGCTCACCTAGACTCAAACTAATTACGTCTACGCCTTGTTCTTTTAACTCTCTTGCTTTCGCAGCCATTGCTAAGGTCTGTGAAGTAGTCAAATTGTTTATTCTATTAGATAGAAGTTGGTTGCTCATCTTATTGTGATTTTAATGAAACTTAATCCCAAAGGTAATTATTATATCTCTATTAATCTGTGTTATCTTTTATTTATTCACGATAAAAAGCCTACTTTTGTCAAAATTTACGACATGGAACAAATCTTAAAATATTTCCCTAATTTAACTCCTGAACAGATTGCTCAATTTGAGAAATTGGAAGAAGTATATACGGATTGGAATGCTAAAATTAACGTTATTTCACGTAAGGATATACATGAGCTATATACGAAGCATGTATTACATTCACTAGGTATCGCTAAGGTTATGGAGTTCCTTCCTGGAGCTAATATACTAGATGTAGGTACTGGTGGAGGTTTCCCTGGTATTCCTTTAGCTATCTTATATCCAGAAACTAACTTTTACCTAATCGACATTATCGCGAAGAAGATACGCGTAGTTAATGAAGTAGTAAAAGCGCTAGACTTAAAGAACGTTAAAGCAGAACAAAAACGTGCCGAAACTATAGACGAGAAGTTTGACTTCATCGTAAGTAGAGCTGTTACGAATATGCCTGACTTCGTAGAGTGGATTAGACACAAAACGAAGAAAGAAAACAAGCATGAGTTTGACAATGGTATATTATACCTAAAAGGGGGCGACTTAACAGAAGAGCTTAAAGATTTCCCTAAAGCTGTTCAGTTTGACCTGACTAATATCTTCTCAGATGAATTCTTTGAAACGAAAAAAGTGGTGTACTTACCCTTAAAATATAAAGGATAAAAAGAAAGGGCTGTCTTATAGACGGCCCTTCTTCTTTTATTTACTGTGCTTAACGAATAATAAGCAAGTATTCGTATTTCTGTGTAGTAAATGATTCGCCACACTACCTAAGAATATCTCTTTAAATCCTGTAGTACCCTTCACTCCCAGTATCAGCATATCCGCCTTTTTACTACGCGCATAAGCGATCAAGGAAGCTGATATGTTGCGTTCACCAGCAGGAACAATATCTATATCAGAATAAGTAGCGTACTTCTTATTCCATTTCTCTTGTTTTTCTTTGATATCATCCTTCGTTACTTTCTCTAATTCTCTATTCGTCATCGTAGGGTAGAATCCCATATAAGACTTAGAGATATGTACCGCAGAATGCTCTATCTTCTGTCCCTTCGAATTATTCTTAAAACGATCTGCCCACATCATAATATCACTCGTATATCGAGAGAAGTCTATCGCATCAATTACTGTTGTGATTGGCACTTTAAACGTATCTGGTACTAATAATAATGCTGAAGGGAATATACGTACCAACTTATCAGCTAGTGCCCCAGTACCTTCTAGTTCCTGTTTATTACCTAGTACCATCAGATCATACGAAGATTTCTTAGCTATATTCATAAAAGCAATCTCTGTATAACTCTCTACCGATACCAAGATTTCGAAATCATAACTCACTCCTGCTTCTGTGAAATACTGAGTAAGCTTATTCTTTATCTTCTCCTTAATAACAACAATGCTCTCTGGTTTAAGTAATTCCTTAGGTAACTCACCTACTTTAAGGTTGTGCACATACGTTACCTTATTTATATCTAAAATCTGGTCTAGCACTTGCATATATTGCAACAGATATTGATCCATTGTAGACAAGTCTAAACCAACTATTATATCTAATTTTTTATTTTTATCCATCCTTATTTGCTTTGTGGTTCATCTAATAGTTCTGCTATAATCTCTTTATAGCTCTTTTCTTCTTTTGACTTAGCCTTCTTAGACGATTTAGCTAACTCTTCTTTTAACCCTTTTTGTAAACTATAACACATCACCAGCAATATCACTGCAAAAGGCAGTCCTGTAATAATAACTGCTGTCTGTAAGGCATCCAGTCCTCCTCCCCATAATAATACGATAGCAATAATCCCTTGTGCAAAAGACCAAAAGACTCTCTGCCACACAGGAGACTCTCCATTACTACCTGAGGTAATATTATCTACAACTAATGAACCTGAATCAGAAGAGGTAATAAAGAAAGAGAAAATCAGAATAATCGCCACAATAGAAAGGAACTTAGTAAAAGGGAAGTTCTCTAAGAAGACAAATAATGCTGTAGACACATCAGCTTTAACTGCTGCTATCATCGTCACATCACCTGATAAAATAGTGTGCAATGCACTACCTCCGAAGACATTCATCCATAATAAGGTAATCAACCCTGGTACAATCAATACCCCTAATACAAACTCTTTCACGGTACGTCCTTTAGAGATACGAGCAATAAAACTTCCTACAAAAGGAGACCATGCAATCCACCAAGCCCAATAGAATATAGTCCAGACATTCTGCCAGCCAGAACCTAAGTAAGTATCATTCCATGTACTTATATCAATAAAATTAGCTAAGTACGCTCCTGTATTCTCAACATACCCTTTCATGATAAATAGAGTCGGCCCAAGAATAAAGATTAGCAACATAAAACTGGCTGCGATATACATATTGGCATTACTAAGTATCTTAACTCCTTTATCTAATCCTGAAAAAACAGAAATAGTAGCGATACCAATCACAAACAGAATAATCCCTGCTTGCATCATAGGACTTATCTCCCAACCATATAAATACTCTAAACCAGCTGTAATCTGTATTACCCCTAATCCTAAAGATGTAGATAATCCAAACACTGTAGCTAAAGCCGATAATATATCGATTATGTGTCCCCACCAGCCATGTATTTTCTCTCCCCAGAATGGGTAAAAAAGAGATCTAAAGGTCATAGGTAACTTTCTATTAAATCCAAAAAAGGCTAAAGCTAATCCAACCATCGCATAAATACCCCAAGCGTGTAATCCCCAGTGCAAACTCGTAAATTGCATAGCTTGTACAGCAGCTTCTATGTCTGTATCTACTGGTCTAGGCGTATTAAAGAAATGAGATACAGGCTCAGCAATACTAAAGAACATAATACCGATCCCCATACCTGTACTAAACAGCATGGCAAACCAAGATGCCTTAGTAAACTCTGGTTCTGCATCATCCCCTCCTAACCGTATCTTACCGAACTTACTAAAAGCAAGGTAGATAGCAAATATTAAAATAACATTCACTGTCACGACAAAGAACCAACCAAAGTTAGAAGTTACCGCTAATTGGGCAGCAGGAAACCAAACCCCTACCTTTTCAGGAAAAAGGACACAGGTTAAGATTAAAGCTACTATTAATAATATTGAAGTGATAAAAACAGGTGGATTAATCACCAAGTTTTTGTTATCAAGTAATTTTTTAAACATGAGTTATACTATTTAAATTAATAATTATAACCCAGTACTTTAAAGATAAAAAAGGATCATTTTTCAGTAATCGAAAAATAATAAAAGCAAAAAGATAATAGTTTTTACTCAGTCGTTTTATAAGTGTTATTGGTAAATAGTGTTCTCTTAAAAACGATCCTAATAAAAAGGGACTTTTTTCTGTATTCGAAAAAAGATAAAAGCAAAATAGATAGTGTATTCTTACTTAGTAGTATATCCTGAATGACTCTTATCATGTCATTCTTCATCGGTTATACATTCCCAATAAAAAGCACTGAATTGTATTCTAGTGTAAATTAAAAAAGGCGGTCAACTCTTTTGCAACCGCCTTTTTATTATAATTTGATTATCCTAAGAAAGGATATTTATAATCAGTTGCAGGAACGAAAGTTTCTTTAATCGTTCTTGGTGATACCCAACGAAGTAGGTTAAGGATAGAACCCGCTTTATCATTAGTACCAGAAGCTCTAGCCCCACCGAATGGTTGTTGTCCTACTACAGCACCTGTTGGTTTATCATTGATATAGAAGTTACCAGCACAGTTTACTAATGCTTCTGTAGCCTCTACGATAGCATAACGACATCCAGAGAAGATAGCTCCTGTTAATGCATAGATAGAAGTCTCATCCACTAATTTTAATGTTTCAGACCATTTAGCATCTTCGTATACATAGATAGTTAATACAGGACCGAATAGTTCTGTTTCCATCGTTGCATACTTAGGATTAGTAGTTAAGATAACTGTTGGTTCGATAAAGTAACCAATAGATTTATCATATTTACCTCCTAAGATAACTTCTGCGTCAGCATCAGCTTTTGCTTGATCGATAGCTTTCGCTAATTTGTCAAATGAAGCTTCTGTAATCACAGACGAAACATAGTTACTTGGATCTTCTGGAGAACCCATTTTAATAGTAGCTAAATCAGCAGTCATATATTCTTTCACTTGATTCCATAATGAAGCTGGAACATAAGCTCTAGATGCTGCAGAACATTTTTGTCCTTGGTATTCAAAAGCACCTCTTGTAAGAGCTACTGCTACCTCTTTAGGACAAGCTGATGGATGAGCTACAACGAAGTCTTTACCACCTGTCTCTCCTACGATACGTGGGTAAGTTTTGTATTTATCGATGTTTTGACCGATTTGAGCCCACATACTGTTAAATACTCCTGTAGATCCTGTGAAGTGGATACCAGCGAAGTCAGGACTTGCTAATAACGTATCAGTGATCATTCCAGAGTTACCATATACTACGTTGATAACACCATCAGGTAAACCTGCAGCTTTAAACACCTCTACGATTACTCTAGCAGAGTAGATTTGAGTTGCAGCTGGTTTCCATACCACTACATTCCCCATCATAGCAGGAGCAGAAGGTAAGTTACCAGAGATAGCTGTAAAGTTAAAAGGAGTGATCGCATAGATAAATCCTTCTAATGGACGGTGCTCTAATCTGTTCCATACTCCATCTACAGAAGCTGGTTGTTCAGAATAGATCTGAGTCATATACTCTACGTTGAAACGTAAGAAGTCAATAAACTCACATGCAGAGTCAATCTCAGCTTGGTGTAATGTTTTTGCTTGAGCGATCATCGTAGCAGCATTGATCTTAGCACGGTAAGGACCAGCTAATAATTCAGCAGCTTTTAAGAAGATAGATGCTCTGTGTTCCCATGGCATTGCAGCCCATTTTTTTCTAGCTTCTAAAGCAGTAGCAATAGCTTTCTCTACTAACGCTTTATCAGCTTCGTGGTAAACACCTAATTTATGTTTGTGATCAAATGGAGGGAACAAATCTTTTGTATTTCCTGTTCTGATTTCTTCTCCACCAATGTATAATGGAATATCAACTGTTGTGTTGTATTGCTCTTTGAACGAGTTCAAAGTCAATTCTCTTTCTTTTGTTCCTGGTGCATAAGACTTAACTGGCTCATTGAACGCAGTTGGAACTTGATAGAATCCTTTTGACATATTACGCGTATTATTTATATAATTTCTAAATGAATAAGCACAAATATAACGAAAAAAAATGAAACCACTTTTCTCTAAAGCCCTAAAAACATCTCCTTAACGATTTCAAAACATTGACTATCAATAGTATTTTTGCCTCACTACATTCTTCTAACTACCTGTTATACTTAACTCTGAATACAAACCTATGTGCGATTAATAATTAGTTTTTACAATCACGCCAGAAGTAAATCAAAATATTTTTATGTAAATGAATCACAACCCATTAATATTCTTTAGAAAAAATAAAAAGCAAGTACCAAATCTATTTCAATTCAGCATGTATTGATCCACCACAGATAATTTTGTACTGATTTGCTAGGGGATTGCTTGCAGGTTTCTTGCACCTTTCTTCGAGAAAAACGCCTTCTGGGCAAGGAAAGCCCAAGAAAACTCCTAGGAACCCCCTAAGAAGTGCAAGGAAAGAGTTATTATCTCATTCATAAATAGCAATCGAGATCAACACTCCTACATTAGTTTAAAAATTTCAACAGCTACTTATGCTTTAGCCCATATATGCATATTGATATCGCGTTAAAACAATACCATAAGACTCTTATAGAATAAGATATTAAAACAACTAAATACCTCCTCTATCCTATTCACCATTTCTCACTATTACCTTACCACCTTTAACTTATAAAAAAACCACCTTTATGTAATTGCATAAAGGTGGTTGAAGCATTTTATTTTTAGTATACTAGCCACTCTATAAGAGTGCGTTCTTTATTATTTCTAATTCAATACGAAAGGGGCTACTAGCTTAAAGTTTGGGATTTCTACATTAAAATAAGTTTGGTTCGCTAGATTAAGTACCTCATAGAATCCCTGCATAGCTCCCATAGATGAATTTAAAACACATCCACTACTATATGTATATTTGGTACCAGGCTCTATGATAGGTTGCTCACCTACTACACCCTCTCCTTTTACTATCTGTACACTATTCAGCGCATCATATATCTCCCATAGTCGTCCTTTCACCTGGATATAATCAGTAGAGTTATTTTCAATTGTTATTTTATATGAAAAAGCATAGCATATCTTTTTTGATTTAAAAAAATTGCCTTCATATTCAGTATTTACAGATATTTTTATTCCCTTCGTCGTTTGTGAAATCATCTTTTCCATCTTAATAATTTACTATAAAAAACACATTGAATTCTTCGTTTTATCACAGTGTCTAATACACTATGTTCTCTGCACTTGCCTCACCTATACCAATTACTCTATCGTGTAAATCATTATTACCACGATAATAAACTAAAACTTGGTAGCGATTCGTTGTCATTGCATAGTTCCCATCTGGTGCAATGCTTGGATCAACAACACCATTTCGAACTGCTGTATAACTAAAATTAGTAAAACCTTGTTTCACTAAAATGATTTGTTCATAATATCCCTTCTCTTCGTTATACGTCATTTTGTTAGCAGGTACTAAGGCATAATCATTAAATAATCCTGTCACATAATAATCTATTCCTTTCTGTACATCCTCCTCTGGACGATAACTGAAATATACCCAACTATACTCCGCTTCTATATTCGGGTTTCTCCCATTGATATTTCTAGGATAGAAACTTCCATTAATATCAGGAAAATAGGTATATCCTTTACTTTTTCGGCTCTCGTTTGTATACAGATACGTGTTATAAATACCATTATCCGTAGTTACAGAACCGATCATATTATTCACTTGCTTAATATCACTATTGTCAAAGTTTAAGAACTGATTCCCTGCCCAGAATTGAGTCTCATTCTCGTACTTATAGATAAGGTCATTACCCATCGTGTACTGAGGCTTAATATTCGTCAGATAAGAGTCCCATCTCCCATTCTGAAAGATCGCTATCTTTATATTCTGAACTGGATTCTGGTATAACGCATCTCCTAATAACACACTAAACTCTACATTCTGTTTCGTCTCTATGACATCCAGGTTTCTAGTACGCTTAATCTGAATCGGTACATTGACCAAGCTCTCATATAAGACGAACTTCCTTCTAATTACTACTTCGTCGTCTTCATTATAAATTTCCAATACATAATTACCACTCTTCAATATTCTATAACGTTGAGCAGGAAGCGTCAATCGATAGTTCGTATAATTCTGCAAAGTATTAAACGAGTTTTCATACGTCATAATACGCTGTCTATCTAATCCATCTATATACTCGATCTGTTTTAATTTCGATGGAGTCCAGTCATAGTTATAAGCCTTAACTCGATAGAAATAATTACTATCATCTCCATATAAGTCATCAAAAGCAAGCGTAAACTGATCCCCTATTTGAAAGAACGGCGTTACAGCTCTATTATTACTCATAAACCCTACTGACTTAATATAATCAGCAGTATAGTTCTGTGGAGATTGTGCCAATACGCACCCTACCCAAAGAAAAAAAAGAATAATAGACCAAACCTTATTTCGCATAATGACCATTTTAAACTAAACCGTTACTTCGTGCAAAAAAGATACAATATTTTCGTTTAAAAATATCATACTTTTCAATTTAAAGTCAGCAATATCAAATCTTTCTTGTTCATACTGTAAATGATCAGGTATGGCTACCACAGTCATCCCTGCATTTTTACCAGCTGTAGCTCCTGTGAACGAGTCCTCTACTACTAGACACTCTCTAGGCTCACTCCCTAGGTTATGAGCTGCTCTTAAATACACATCTGGTGCAGGCTTACCGTGTTCTACATGATCTACAGAAACTATGGTTTGGAAGTAATCACGAATACCTAATCTCTTTAAAACAGTATTAATCAAAGATTCTGGAGAATTAGTAGCAAGACCTATCTTCACTTTTCTCTCTTTTAGAAAATTCAATGTCTGAATTACCCCTTCTTTTATTTCTCCTTCTGTACTAATTAACTCATCGACTCTATCAATCACCATTTGCTCCACCTCTTCAATACTCTTTCCTTCCCATGGAAACAGGCTATACCACAGCTCGGTCACTGCTCTAGTCGTTTTGCCTTGTGTTTGGATCGCAATCTCTTCATCCCAAGTAGCCCCCATAGAAGTAAACACCTCTTGTTCTGCTTGTTGCCAAAAGCCCTCTGAGTCTATTAAAACTCCATCCATATCAAAAAGTACAGTAGTAATCAATGTATTCTTCATAATCTTTCTAAATAAATACGAAGATACACAATAGGATATAGATAGGGTAGCCCTTATAAGGATACTTTAACTAATTCTCTAATCGAGCAATTAAATATTATGATTACTCTACTTAAAACAAACTGGGATAATCTCACCCTCTGCTAGACAGTATTTAGTTACTTCCTCTGAAGTAAGTTTATGAATAAAGTCTTCTTCTACTACAGTGAAGCCGATCGCTCTTAACTTATCAAAATAATCACGTCCGTATACACGTACATGATCGTATTGACCAAAGATAAGTGTGCGCTCTTTAGGATCTGTTATAGTATCATCCTGAAAAGTAGTTTCTCTAGACATATCTTGTGGGATTTGGAAGATTCCCATACCTCCAGGCTTAAGAATGCGATACAGTTCCTGCATGGCTTTCGTATCATCTGGAATATGTTCTAAGACATGATTACACAAAATCATATCAAAACTATTATCCTCAAAAGGTAAGTTACAAATATCCGCCTTCACATCTGCCAAAGGAGATTCTAGATCGGTAGTTGTATAATCTAAATTAGGTTGTTTTTTAAAGCGTTTATAAAACGCCTGCTCAGGTGCGAAGTGCAATACTTTTTTAGGAGTACTAAAGAAGTCGGTCTCGCGCTGAAGATAAAGCCATAATAGGCGGTGTCTCTCTAGTGAAAGTGTACTAGGAGAAAGGACATTATTGCGTTGCTTCGCATATCCATAAGGCAAGAAAGTCTTGAAACTTTTACCATCAATAGGATCTGTATACACATCCCCTTTTAGGTACCATGCCATCATAGGTCGAACAACGTAACTCAACCGAATTAATATCGGTCGAGGCACAATGTTCAATATTGTTTTGAATAACTTCTTCATTAATAGAAATGAGTAATTACAGAACTAATGGTTTAGCTCTAAACTCATCTTCTTCATTACTAGTGATACCTAATGCTTGATAGATATATTGGTAAGTAGATAACAATTCTGGTTTACCATTTACTAATGCTACATCGTGTTCGAAGTGAGCAGAAGGTTTTCCGTCACGAGTCACGATAGTCCATCCGTCATTCAGTTGTTTGATATTACGAGTACCTAAGTTAATCATAGGCTCGATAGCTACCACCATACCTTCTACGAACTTCTTACCTTTACCAGGCTTACCGTAGTTAGGCATTTCTGGAGATTCGTGCATCTTACGTCCTAGTCCATGACCTACTAGCTCACGTACTACCGTATACCCTTCTTTCTCACAGTAGCGTTGGATAGCACTACCAACATCTTCTACTCTATTTCCTAATTTGAATTCTCTAATACCTACGTATAAAGATTCTTTTGTAATCTGTAATAACTTTTTAGTAGCTGGATCTACATCACCTATCTCGAATGTATAAGCGTGATCTCCATAAAAACCATTCATCACTGTTCCACAGTCCACAGATACGATATCTCCTTCTTCTAAAGGACGATCTGTAGGTAATCCGTGTACAATCTGATCATTCACACTTGTCAACAAGGTAGAAGGACAACCATAAAGGCCTTTAAATCCTGGTACTGCTCCGTGATCTCTAATAAATTCTTCAGCTTTTGCATCAAGCTCTAAAGTCGTTACTCCTGGTTTTAGCTCTGTAGCTATCATACCTAATGTTTTAGAAACAAGCAATGCGCTTTGTCTCATCAACTCGATTTCTTCAAGAGTTTTTGGAATTATCATACCTTAAAATTTTATATCCTACAAAATTACACTATTACAGTTAATGAAAAAAATGATTAGCCACACTTTTTACTTGCCTTATAAAGACTAATGCTTTACTTTTAAGGAAACATTTGTCTAAATACACAAAATTACACACAAAATGAATTACACAACAGCACAAGAAGCAGCTAAGCTGATCAAGTCAGGTGACAGAGTTTATGTACACGCAGTAGCTTGTACACCTAATCACATCATTGATGCTATTGTAGAAAGATCGTCCGAATTAAGAAATGTAGAGTTCTGTCACATACATACTTTAGGCAAAGCCCCTTATGCTGATCCAAAATATAGAGAAAGTTTCTTTGTGAATTCTTTCTTTACTGGTGGTAACGTTAGACACACTATACGAGAAGGTAATGGTACTTATACTCCCGTATTCCTAAGTGAGCTACCGATGCTGTTTGACAGTGGTCTTGTTCCCTTAGACGTGGCATTAATACAAGTTTCTCCTCCTGATGAGAACGGCTTTTGTACGTTAGGAACTTCTGTAGTTGCTGCACAAGCGGCTATTCGCACTGCCAAGATAGTTATAGCACAGGTCAATAAATTCATGCCTCGCACTTTTGGAGATGCGCTAGTACACATCTCTAAGATTAATACATTAGTACAGCATGATACACCACTTCTGACAGAATACAGTTCTGACTTTAGTGAGGTAGAAGATAAAATAGGACAATACATTGCTTCTATGATAGAAGATGGTAGTACCTTACAGATGGGGATTGGTTCTATACCTGATGCCGTTCTTCAAAAACTGAAAGGGCATAAGAACCTAGGATTACACACAGAAATGTTTGCAGATGGTGTTGTTGATTTAATTGAAGCAGGAGCCTTAAACTGTTCTCAACAAACTACTTCTAATGGCAAAGCTATCTCTACTTTCTTTATCGGAACGGAGAGGCTATATAACTATGTAGACAACAATCCATTCTTTGAACTTAGAGAATGTTCATATACGAACGATCCATTCGTGATCCGTCAGAATCCTAAGATGATAGCGATTAACTCTGCTGTAGAAATAGATGTTACAGGACAAATATGTGCAGATTCTATCGGAGCGAATATCTACTCTGGTGTAGGCGGACAAGTTGACTTTATGAGAGGTGCTACGCTAAGTAAAGGAGGAAAAGCTATCATAGCACTTTCTGCTACTACTAAAAAAGGAGGAAACAAAATAGTTCCATTCCTTAAACAAGGAGCAGGAGTGGTAACATCTCGTGCACATGCTCAATACATCGTTACAGAATATGGAGTAGCTGACCTAAGAGGTAAATCTATTATAGATAGAGTACACGCTCTTGCTAATATTGCTCATCCAGATTTTAGAGAAGATATTTTAAGAGAATACTTTGACAATACTAGAAACAAATAACTGACATTTATAGATGTACGCTATTCTTAACCTACATTAAGCAGTGGAAATCAGCCTATAACGTATCTTTGTAGTATTAAAATCATAAAGCTATGAACACAAAAATTATATACACAGCAGATAGTAGAGGATATGCTAACCACGGATGGCTAAAATCTCATCATACCTTTAGCTTTGCTAACTATCGAAACAACGAAAGAATACACTTCGGTGTGTTACGTGTACTTAACGATGATCACGTAGCTGCAGGTATGGGATTCGGTACGCATCCTCATGATAATATGGAGATTATATCTATTCCTTTATCAGGAAGTCTTTCACACAAAGATAGTATGGGTAATGGTACAATTATAAATGAAGGTGAAATACAAGTCATGAGTGCAGGGACAGGAGTTCAACACAGTGAGTTTAACCCTGATGAGCATAAAGAGAGTAAGTTCCTACAGATATGGATATTCCCTGATAAACTAAATGTAAAACCACGTTATGATCAACTAAAATTAAACAAAGAAGATCGCGTGAATCAATGGGATCAAATCCTTTCTCCTCATCCTGACGATAAAGGAGTATGGATTCATCAGAACGCATGGTTTCACATGGCTGATTTAGATCAAAATAAAGAGCTGTCTTATGAATTAAAAGATAAGTCTAATGGTATCTTCTTATTTGTTCTAGAAGGAGATATTACTTTAGGTGAAGATACGCTACATAGAAGAGATGCTATTGGTTTTGATGGAGAAGATACTTTCACGATCAAAGCAAATGAAAAAAGTCAAATATTAGTCATGGAGATACCTATGGAACTCCCTAGTTATCTTCAATAAATACCAATAAAAAAGCTCGCTATCATCTAGCGAGCTTTTTAAATATCTATATTAACCGTTTTTAAGGTTTCTTACTTCCTCATCCGTTAAATGTCTCCATTTACCTCTTGGTAGATTCCATTTTGTCAACTGACCATACATCACACGGTCAAGTTTAATAACATTATATCCTAAAGATTCGAATATAGCACGTACTAACTTCACATTAGATGCTTTTAGCTTAATACCGATCTCTGTCTTAGGCTGATCATCTACATAAGATACTTCTTCTACGAATACACGACGCTCATCGATATAAACTCCTTTTTTAATCTTTTCTAGATCTTCATATTTAAGGTTCTTATCTAATGATACATGATATAATTTAGAAGAACGTGAATCAGTAGAGTTTAACTTCTGTAATAAGTTCGTATCATTCGTGAATAACATTAGACCAATAGTAGTCTTATCCATACGACCGACAGGAGCTAAAGGATATTTAGAGGCTCCTTTTAATAAGCTTAATACATTCTCAGCTGATACGATTGGCTCATTAATAGTAGCAAATCCTTTCGGTTTATTTAATAATACGTAAGTCA
Source organism: Myroides sp. C4067 (assembly GCF_038039665.1). Lineage (NCBI taxonomy): Bacteria > Pseudomonadati > Bacteroidota > Flavobacteriia > Flavobacteriales > Flavobacteriaceae > Myroides > Myroides sp. C4067. The sequence continues at coordinate 49,344 of NZ_JBBPHJ010000005.1, read as the reverse complement.
ATTTTTCTGGAGTCAATACTGTTCCATCAAAATTAACGATATCCGTTTTCTTTACTTTATAACCTAACTCAGTAACTACTACTCCATTTACAGTCACATTTCCAGACACGATATAGATATCTGCCTCACGACGTGAACACACTCCAGAGTTACCAATATATTTATTCAGACGTACTTCATCTGTTTCTTTAGGTGTATTTTTTACTCTTGGTTTACTATCAAATTTCTTTGCAGTATTAGCACCATACGTTTTATTTCCTTCTTTATTATTGTCAAATGATCTTTTCTTGCTATCATTTCCCCCATAAGTCTTTTTAGCTCCATCCTTAGAACCAAAAGACTTCTTTCCCGCTGCATTTCTATTTCCTGAGCGATTCGATTTATTATTTCCTGAATTCGACCTACCGTTATTCATATCTAAAGATTTTTGCAAAGATAGTTTTATTCTATGCATTTATTAATATAACTCTAAAAGTTTACACAACTTTTAATACTATAAAGTTTCTTCTAGCAGTACTTTGCCACTAATTACCACATCTGGGTCTATTAGCATAATCGAGAATACTCCTAATAAAATCAACAGTTTTAAACTAATATGTAAACTGTGATACTGTTCTATTTCCTTTGATGTCCATAATCTGTATAAGAACATGATTAATACAATAATACTTAGATAGAAGTAATATACCATGTACCCAAGGTTCTCTTTATTGACTAAAAAATAGATCGGTATCAGTGTCAATACTGTCACGACTGTGATTACCTCTTTCGCTACTCTATCTCCAAATCGAACAGGAATAGTCTGATAATCATTAGCGAAGTCTCCTTTAATATTCTCCATATCTTTTATCAACTCCCTGATCAGAATAACTAAATACAGAAAAGCTGCATGTATGAAGATAGAAGGATAATAAAACCTGAAATGCATCAAGATACTAAAGAAAGGTAATATCGCTAATAAAGAAGCAGTAAGGTTACCTATAATAGGATACTTCTTAAGCTTATGAGAATAAAACCACAACAGAAATATATAAGCAGAAAAGAATGCTGACACATGCCAAGACACAGGAAATACAATCCCCACAGCCAAAAAATTCAGCGCAAAATAGACACGTAATTTTGTAGCTTGACTCACTAGTCGATCTAACATAGACTTAATCGGCCTATTGATTAAATCTTTTTCTGCATCATAAAAATTATTAATGATATACCCTCCTGCGATAGCTAAGGAAGATCCAAAGATAATTAGAAAGAGTTTCCAATCTAAAATCACGTCTAACGCCCTAAGTTCAGGTGCGAATATAAAGATAGACGCTAAGTACTGTGCTAGTACTATAATAAAAATATTATAACCTCTCACAACAGAGAACAAGCTGAATATTTTAGCTAAGAGTAGTTTATTTTTCCTAGATAACATTATCTCTTGTTTCAATTTTATATCGCTACTGCGAAAGGTTATAATATCTATTTTTTCATATCTGAATTAGAATTGATATACAACTTCTAATTTATAATCTTTTAAAGACTCTTTTGCCTTTTCGATATCAGCAGTAAATCCTAAGATATAACCACCTCCACCAGAGCCACATAATTTTAAATAGTAATCGTTAGTCTCGATTCCTTTTTGCCATACACTGTGGAATTGCTCTGGAATCATTGGCTTAAAGTGATTAAACACTACATTAGACAATAACTTCGTATTACTAAATAGTGATTTCACGTCTCCTTTTAAGAAGTTCTCTACACAAGCATCAGTATATTTCACGAACTGATCTTTCAACATCTGACGGAAACCTTGATCTTTTAGGTTCTCCATAAAGATCGTAATCATCGGTGCAGTCTCTCCTACGATACCCGAATCTATTAAGAACACAGCTCCTTTTCCATCTACGCTTTGAGAAGGAATACCTGCTGGTTCGATATTATCTTTTGAATTGATTAGGATAGGCAGGCTTAGATAACTGTTTAGTGGATCTAACCCTGAACTCGTTCCGTGGAAGAATGCTTCCATTTTTCCGAAGATTCCTTTTAACACTAAAAGCTTATCCTTAGTCAAGTTCTCTAGAACAGTAACTTTATCATAAGCATACTGATCATAAATAGCAGCTACTAATGCCCCACTACTTCCTACTCCGTATCCTTGTGGAATACTAGAATCAAAGTACAATCCTTGCTCTATCTCAGCGTTTAAACGCTCTAGATCAAACTGTACTAAAGTAGGTTCTTGCTCTTGCAAATCATGTAGATATGCTGCAAAGTTTTTTAAACTCTGATTAGACTTTAAAGATACTCCTTCTAGATTCTCTTCCATCTTTAATGCTCCCTTATAGAAATTATAAGGAATAGACAATCCTTTAGAGTCTTTAATAATCCCATATTCCCCAAAAAGAAGAATTTTTGAATAAAATAATGGTCCTTTCATAGCTGTTATTGTAAATTCACGTTGCAAAAATACACATAATATTCTCACACCGTCTTTTTTACTACTTTATTTTTATAAATATCTGTTTTTAAAGCCATAAACACAATGTCTACACCCATTTTGGCAACACTGTCCTTTCATTAAATGATACAATTCTGTGAACACAAAATACTCATTTTCCATGTAATAATGCACTCCTTCTTCCATCTCACTTCTGCGCTTAGGAAAAGGCTTCCCTTTTGAAGAAATAACCATTTCATCAAACTTAGACAAGCAATTATTACATAAACATTTATGAAAAGAGCCTGCTAAAAAGACACGTGTATCATTAGATATATTCACCTGAGTACAGTCACATTGTTTGATATCATCTGTATTACAAATTATCTCTGTCTTACAATGCGTACACACTCTATTATTTCCCATACTTCTATTACTTCATTGTTGCAAAATTATAGAACTGCATTTTTCCAGTACCTTCTATTTCTACATTATGTTCCACACGTTGACCATTTGCTCTCTCTAGTGTCATCTTGATTTGATTCTGACCTAACTGTAATGGTATTCTAGCATAGTTAACCTGTGCAGGTAATGTCTGCCAGTTACGCGTATCCGCTTTTTCAGAGAATAGATTAAACAACTGTATTCCTAAGCCGATAGCTTCTAATGCTGCATTCGGATCTCCATTTTTACCATTAGACTTCGCGACAGCTTTTACAGAATATTCAGCAGCTTTCTTCACTGCTACTCTAGTCAATATTTGCCCTAATTCTTTACCTGCGCGTTCTTTTAGTGTTAGTACGGCAAGCGCGTCTATATCTTCTGCTTTTTCGAATCTAGTATTTGAAGCTCCATTAGCCTGAATCTGAGCACTTGTATAAGGTGGTGGTTGTACGATATACTTAGGATAAGCGATATTCACACTGTGTATATCATTTAGGTTAGTCTTACCTGCAATACCAAAATCTAATGGAATCACAAAACCTAACGCATTTGTAAACACTAGACTACCACTGTCTCCTTTAGCTAATGTAAAGAACATATTCTCAGCCTCCTTAATAGGTGCACGTCCATTTTCCCAAAAGATAACTAATTCTCCTCCTGGAGCTTTAGCTTCTCTTGTGTACTTTAGATTAAACTGCTTCTCGAACTTTGTTAAGTCCCCTCCGAAGCCATTTGCATCAGCCATACGCATCACATCGTACTGCAGATTCTTAGGCATTGCTACACCATAATATGTACCATCCTTAGAACTCTGGTATACTTCTACGGCATTTCTATATGCAATAAAAGCATCGTTATAATTACCACTATACTCATAGATCAGTCCTTGCAGATTCAGAGAGAAAGCATCCTTAGAATAACGTGTTGCTTTATCCTTATACTTATCACCCTGAGAGTAGTTCTGTAAAGAAATACGTCTAGCCTCTACTATCGCATCATCTATTCTTCCCAGATGCATATAGTTAAGTGCTTTGTAGTAATGAAGCATAAAGATCTCAAACTCTTCTCCTTTATAATTTTGAGACATTGAGTTAAGGAATAATCCTACAGCGATATCCCCTGTAGTTGACAATCCGTCTTCTACTAGTAAATCTGCTTGGTTAAAATATTTATTACTAGACTCATAGTCTCCTTTTAGGTGTGCTATCCTCCCTTTCTCCATATAAAACAGCAATAGATTTCGAGGCTTTTGTAATAAAGCATTTTTATCTAATGCCTTTTCAGCTAGATCATATTCTGAGGCACCTACCTTCTGATAATAGTCTGTTATACGATCGTGATAGGTAGCACATCCAAACACGAAAAACATCACTGCAAAGAACAATGATGTTTTTATAACAGAATATATGGCTCTACTTGAAACCATCTATTTTACTTTAAATTAGTTTTTTACGTACTTAGCGATTTTCTTTTCACCAATCCAAACCACTTCACTTGTTTGAATATTTGTCAACTCTAAGTTAACTTGGTAATAAACCACTTTTTTCTTTTTGTGAGAATCTACGATAGAATTGATAGAACCTTGTAACATAAAGTCAGCTCCTTGTTCTAAACCGAATTGTTTCATAGATGATGCTGATGCATTCGTTTGTTGATCTGCACGTTCACCACGTAATTCCTCACGTTTTTTACCACCTTGAACTAAACGTACTCTTTGAGAACGAATAAATGCTTGTTCCACATCTTTTACGAACGTCTCAGCTTCAATATGCTCATGACTCTTATTATAAACCATACCTACAATAACCACAGGCTTCTCTCCTTTATTCTCTTCACGGAAGTTAAAGATCCATGGCTCTTCTAATATCTGCTGAGTCATTTGGTCAGCTACTTCTCTAGAGTCAGAGTTATTCCATCTTCCACTAATGTCGATAGTTTCTTCTGTACTTACTCTAGTTACTTGACGTCCACATGATGTAATAGCCAGTCCTGAAACAGCTAATATTGCAGCTAATGCTATACGTTTAATTTGCATAATCCTATTATTTGTTTTTCTTTATGTTTTTTTCCTAATTCTTAAATAGAGAACCACCAGTTACCAGTTCTAAAACCAATATTAGGTCTCCATGTATTCCAGTTATTCCATCCAGAGTAATATCTATTATAGTTACCATAATACCCATTGTCATAGCTATAGTAACTTCTACCATATTTAGCACGAGCCATGCGTTCTTCATGTCTCCATTGCTTTTTCTGAGCTTTGCGCTCCATCTTAGCCTCGTACCAATCGTACGCTTTATAAGTATCCTGTACAGTAGTACTTAAAGTCGCAGTCAGAGAATCTTTCTGTGCCATATACTTTACCATACTTACTCTATAATTCGGGTTTTGATCTGGTGCTAACTCTTGTGCATAAGTTGCTTGACTAAATAGTAAGCTACCTAGTGCTAAACCAAAAATTGTCATTAACTTTCTCATATCTTCAATATTTATATTAGTATATGCAATTAGCATACCGTAGTATAAAGTTACAAAAAATTATTTAATTATTTCTGAACCGAATCCAACTTTATCATCTATATACTGTTCATTCTGACAGAACTGCGCCAATTCTTGTCTTATAAATGTCTGTACAAAGTCTTTGTCCCCTTCTGGGTATAGAACGTGTACATTTGCCCCAGCATCAAGTGTAAAGCACACATTGATTGATGTTTTTTCTCTAAATGCCCAAATTTTCTCGATGATCTGAAGCGTATTTGGCTTCATTAAGATAAAATAAGGCATAGAAGTCATCATCATTGCGTGTAGAGTCAATGCTTCGCTTTCTACTAACGCTACAAACTCCGTTAAATTACCTTCTATTAATATTTTTTTCAATCGAGCTAGGTTCTCATGAGCTTGTTCAAAGCGTTGCGCTGCATAAGGGTGATTGTGCATCAGATCATGTCCCACTGTGCTAGACACTTTCTTCTCTCCTTTATCCACTAGCAAGATAGTATCGCAATACCCCTTAAAGATAGGGTGTACCTCAAAAGGGAAATTCACTCCATATAAATCTGTACTTCCAGGTATATCGCGTTGTTCTCCCCATACTACTACACTACCTGCTATACTTCTACATGCACTACCTGAACCAAGACGAGCTAAGAAAGAAGCTTTCTGGTCAAAATAGCCTTCTGTCATATACACATTCAACTTTCTTTCTAATGACATAATATTCACTGCCATCGCTGCCATACCAGACGCAGAAGAAGCTATCCCTGAACTATGAGGGAACGTATTTTTAGTATCTATCGTGAAGTGATAATACTCGATATAAGGACAGTATTTTAGAATTCTCTCAAAAAACTTCTGAATCTTCGGCTTAAACTCTTCTTTAGGCTGTCCTTCAAACAAAAGATCAAAGCTGATCCCTTTATCCGCTTTCGCACTATAGCTTAATGTCGTTTCTGTCTTACAATTGTTTAAAGTAAAACTCAAAGACGGGTTAGCAGGAATCTGATTCTCCTTTTTACCCCAATACTTAACTAAAGCGATATTACTAGGAGAGCTCCATGAGAATGTCCCCTCCTTTACTTGATTAACATCTATATCTTGGCTAAAAATAAAGTCTTCTATATTCATTGTTCATCGATTTCTAAACAACAAAAATAACATCTTTTATTAATAGCCCCTCTATTCTTTAAGAAACTTCTCTTTTTTTAGAACAACACTAAAATAAAAGAGCTAATGATTTACACCTATATCATTAGCTCTTTACTTATACTTAACTTCCTTTATCTATAAATCAAATTCATAATCAAAATGACCACAACGGCTATCCAATGAAACAAGATCGTATACCAGAACTTCTTCTTGCTAGGGTTCGCCATTTCACGAATAGCCTGAATCACTCGATCTTTTATAATCTCACGGATATTTAACTTCGGATCGTTAAAAGGGATATCATCTACCTTCAGCTTTTTAAACCCATAAATCAACAATTTCTTCACCCCATTTATTCTCACTCTGATTTTTAATATTACTGATAATCTGCATTTGTATTAAAGAGAAATCAAACCCTTTTTGCATCCAGTTTTGTTTATCAGACGCAGATGTATCACTAATAACTTTATCTAATGCTCTATCTATTAATGGAAACAGCAGACTCTCACCTTTGTCAGTCAATAATCTATTTGCTACTCTTTTAACAGCATGAGAACTCGCCATAGAAAAAACAAAGTAATTACTAATCGCTATAACAGTTAATAAGACACTCTGGATAGGTGCAATCATAAAGACCACGAATATAGCCATTATACCTGCCGAACCACCCAAATTACCAGGTTGGTTATAAGGCCTATACATAAATAACAAAAGACCTATAGTAAAAGAAAACACTGCGCTTAATGATCCTACCGCATATACCTTAAAGAAACTACTCCCGCCTATAAAAGATAATTTAGCGGCATACTTTACCTTATCTAACATCGTAAAAATATCGTTATCTTAAAAATGAAATAATCAAGATAACTATCCAATGGTAAGCGACTATCATCCAAAAGAATTGCTTATCAGGTGTCGCAAAATCTTTAATCACTTCGATCACTCTACTCTTTATCTCTGAACGAACATTAAACTTCGGATCGCCAAATGGAATATCATCTAACCTCAACTTAGAAAATCCTAACACAAGTAAATACCTCAACCATTTATTCGTAGTCTCTTCCTTAACAGTATTAATCGTTTGCAACTTTAACATTGAGTAATCAACTCCTCTCTGTAGCATATTCTGTCTCTCTGTCTCTCCTATTTTTCCCATCGTCTTATCCATCACTTTATCCATAATAGGGTCTAATAGCACCTCTGCTTTATCATCTAAGATACGTCTAGCCACCTTTCTGAAAGCATACTGTGTCGAAAAAGAAAAAACAAAATAAATACTAATCAACGTGATTAGTAGTAACACTGATAGATAAGGATAGTCAATAATAAAAGTTCTAAATGAACTATAACGGACTTCTCCTAATTTGTTTGTATAACTACCATTAGATAGCAAGACTATACCTATAATCAAACTCAACACCGCACTAAATACTCCAAACACAGCGATCTTTAAAAAACTAAACGCTCCATAACCAGAGATTTTTAGCCCATACTTTACATTATCTATCATATAATAGTTAATTAAATTACAAACAATAAAAATAAATAATTTTGTTAAATTAACTATTTTAAACTTTTATTTTTAAATAATAAAACCCTACAATAAACACTCAAGTAATAATAAATAAAAAATAAAGATTATATCTTCCGAAAAAACTATTATCAAACAGTAATCACCTCATATTCTGAATTTGGAATACTCATCTTTAGACTATTCCCCTATCTTTTACTTAAGAAGTTACTCTATATAAACAGTATATCAACTCCTCAATCACATAGAGTCATCACACTATAGTACTTTAATTTATTATTCTACTCTCTATCACTATTCAAAGAGCATAAAAAAACTCCTAAGCATAATCGCTTAGGAGTTTTTCTAATTTTTATCTTCATATAAAATACATAACATTTTATAAAATATAATTAATTTTAAATACTCCAATAAATAAAGTCAATCACTAAATCAACGATATATACATTGAAGGCTTTAAAAATATCAAATCATAATGACGATTATCAATTGTACTTACAGTCATATATACTTCATCATGCTCCACATTAACAGCAACAATCATACTAATTATACCAAAATTACTTCCTAAGTTATCAAATTTAGAATTAGGATATAATCTAGATAATGCCTTACTCCAACTTTCAATAATTAGAATACATTTTCTATCTATCACTTCATCTTTTTCTAAATCATAGAAACCGTCGAAGCTTAATTCTATTTTTTTTTCATCTATAGCATAAACAAACTTACTTACAACTTCATCATCAAAAGTATATAGTAATTTATTATTTCTAATTAAATTCATATTCTTCTTAATTACTTAATCCTAATGCATGTATCAGCACTTCCAAAATTTACTGGTTACATCATTCATCAAATCTCCTAATACACCAGCCTGCACTAAGAACTGACTTCCTTTATCTAATAAAATTAATCATTATTCACTCAACAGAATAACATTATTCAAAGACCATAAAAAACTCCTAAACAATTATGCTTAGGAGTTTATATTTAAACAAATAACAATAATCAATTAATATCACTTCACTCTAACAATCTTTAGCTATACCTCTTTATTAAAAAGGAATCCCATACCCTACCTTCAAATATAACAGGTAATAAGAATCCTTCTTTCACTAATTCTTTTAATTTTTCATTCAGTTTATCATCATCAATATCAATATTATAATAACTATCAATAAAATCCTTTAATTTTATTGAAGTAAATTGATAAGTTAAATCATCAATATAGCGTATAAAATTAAAGTCACATTTTATATTCCCTTTCTGGATGAAACAACCTCCACCATGATAATGGTATTCGTACCCATCAATATTACCATGTTTATAATTTTTAGTACCATTTGAATTAATATTAATCTTATAAATCTCCTGATATATATCTTCTTCAACCAAATTCAAACTACTTCTTATCACTTTTTCAAATTCATGAATAAATCTAACATATTCATTCAAATATTTCTTTATATCATTCATAACTAATTTATTGTATATAGTCTCTTATCACTTTATCCATTCTTTATCCCCACTAACACTTTAACGATCGCCTCATTCTCAAGAACTCTATTCATTAATAACATATAAATCAATATCTATCTCTGCATTCAATTTCACTAGTAGATTTAGTAATCTTTTATCAAAAAAAATACCAGGTACCTGATTTGGAAATATTTCAGGAATAATAAATAATTTTGATGTTAAATTGTTATCATTTATATATTTTACTATTATATCAACTTTAGACGAAAATAATTCCACAAACTGTTCAGTAACATCTTCTGATAACAAAGTATTAGTCTTTCTAAAACTATATTCCCAATTCGTTTCTTTTCTAAGAACTACATTTGGATGATATTTATCTATTCTATCTCCCTTTTTCCAATAAGCAGTAGGAATAATCCCAATTGCTTTGGTTAATTCTCTAGGATTCCAATTATCCCCAAAAATCGAATATATCAATCTAAAGTTTGTCATATTTTTTACTATTTAATAAATATATCATGTATTGATAGGTGTTCCTTTTCCTTCCTTCGCTATTATCAAGACTTCATCAGTCTTAGTATGTCTATATAAATCATATCGTGCAATTTTTACATTATCAAAAAATATCTAATCATTAATTACCAAGTAATCAAGACCACGATCATCAAATACATTTACAACAATCTTATCTTCAAAATTGATAAAGAAAGCAGTAATATTAATTGAAGGCTCTAATCCCAATTCATAATTTAAATGGCTCAAAAGCAATTGTTTCAATCCCTCTTCTTTAAGATTAAAATGATACAGACCTACTGCACTATCATCATTAATTTCTATTAAAAGACAATTATTTGAAAAACTATCACTTTCAGCTAAATCCCAAAAAGTAATTCGAACATAACAATACCCACTCTTAAAATTCTTTTCTATCAAAGCAATTATTACCTCTAAAATCTCAAAAACATTATCCTCTCTAAAACTAATTCTTTCAACTCTAAATACCTCTTTAATAGTTTCAAATGAACATATTCCAAAAGTACTCCTAGCTTTTTCATCAAATTCTTTTAATACCATATCATAAAGCTTTTTAAAATTTCATTGGTAGTACCTATTCTAGTTAAATACCCCATTAGTTCCAAAGATCTTCCAGACACCATCTTATTTAGACCCACTTCTACTAAAAACTCTCTCTTTCTAAAAACATCTCACTTCTTTATTAATTGATTTTACTAACAAATAATATACTTCCCTAATAACAATCTTTAGCTATACCTCTTTATTAAAAAGGAATTCCATACTCTACCTCCAAATATAACAGGTAGTAAAAATCCTTCTTTCACTAATTCTTTTAGTTTTTCATTCAGTTTATCATCATCAATATCAACATGATAATAACTATCAATAAAATCTTTAAGCGCAAATGACGTAAAATTATAGGTTAAATCATCAATATAGTGTACGAAGTCAAAGTCACATCTTACATCTCCCTTTTGAATAAAACATCCAGCTCCATGATAATGGTATTCATATCCATCAATGTTACCATGTTTATAATTTTTAGTACCATTTGAGTTAATATTAATCTTATAAATCTCCTGATATATATCCTCTTCTTTAAGGCTTAATTTATCTCTAAGCGTTTCTTCAAAATCATGAATAAACCGAACATACTCACTCAGATATTTCTTTATATCATTCATAATTAATTTATTATACATAACCTTTTATCTTTCTTGCCTAATGCTAAGCATTACTTCTCGTTGAATAATTATTACATTATCACTAATCAGTAGTTCACTTCACTACAGTATCGTCATGCTCACTAAATATTTTATCTACATTCTCTTTACTGTTCAAATCCCAATACCACCATTTATTAGGATTATTTCTCTCTAATAAAAAACGTCTTTGGTAAGCGACTTTAAACAACTCTAGAAAAAGAATAAAAACATTTACTAATTCATAATCTGGCAAATTAATTATATTCCTGAGGCTATACTCTTTTACATCTTTGCGAAGCATCACACAGGGGGTACAAGTCTCTTTAAGCCCACTATTTTTAATCACAACATCCACATCTGTAATTAAAGGTTTAGATTGTTGTATTAAAAAAACGAGGTCCTCTAAAAAAAGCCTCTTACTATCTTCTTTATTAAAGAGCTCTGTAACGACTTCTACCCCAATTATAGATTGTCCATACCTATTTACTATTACTTCCTTCTCTTTATTCATTATTTCTTCTAACTTTTATTACTATACAAGGTCGATTAATATCTAATTCTTCCTCCGAAAACATCTATCTTTCTAAGAATTCTACCAGTTGCAATTTTTGCTCCTACAAAAAGGATTCTTAACCTTACTAATCAACGGAAGTATTATATCCCTAGTTGAAAGTAAACTGTTTTTGTATTTAAAATTACTTGTACAGCGTAATAAAGTTAACTATTATTCTCTCAACTCTCTATCACTATTCAAACACCATAAAAAAACTTCTAAGCAATTATACTTAGAAGTTAAATTTCATATCACTAAATAAAAACCACACCACCTCTCTTCTCTTAATCACAACTTGACAGGATACTGCTCCCATAGTGATTGCATTAAAAATAGCCTTTATTATGTGAGCACTATTCCATAACTATGCGACCACTATGCGATAGTTCAAAAATAAACCAATGAAAAAGGCAGTAAAACCGAGGTTTTACTGCCTTCTCTGATATTTTATATTTTTCTTTAAAACGATTGTTTCTATTTTCGATATTGTGCTATTGCCTTCTGTATTGCAGGCCTAAACTGTACGCTGATATAATCTTCACTAGTAGGGGCACTAAACATAAACATAGGATTCTCAGGAAACCCCTCTGTCGTTCTAAATAAGACGAAATAACTCTTACCTGCTTTACCCGCATTCATCCATTCGTCAAATTTATAATAATCAGCTACAGAGCGTCTCTCTCTCACCACGATCAGCACATCGTTTATCTCATTCCACTTGAGTTGCTTCTCTTTGAGCAGACTTTTATACGTCACTCCTTCTGCGTCTATACTTACTTTGATAAAAAAACATTTATAGACAAAAACGACGAATAGGAATAACATAACAGCACTAAGAGACTTGGCTAATCCATTGCCTACTTGTAGAAAGAAAATAGACATCCCTAAAAAAGGAAGTAAACAAAATACGAATAGCAATATCTTACTCGTCAAATTATAATAACTAAACCTCATCTTATTTATGCTCTATTTTAGTTGTTATCGCTAATGCAACAAGGTATCCGTTCGTCCATGCATTCTGAAAATTAAACCCTCCTGTGATGGCATCTATATTTAAAATCTCTCCTGCAAAGTACAAATTATTGTGCAATTTACTTTCCATGGTTTTAAAGTTAACCTCTTTTAGGTCTACCCCTCCAGCAGTAACAAACTCGTCTTTAAACGTGCTTTTACCATTGACTTGATATTCTCCTTGAGTCAATTCCCCACATAGTATATCTAACTGCTTATTAGTCACATCTGCCCATTTGGTATCTTCTGCTATTCCTGATATCACGACCATGCGTTCCCATAGTCTATTAGGCAAATCTAATTCTATACGCTTAATCACATTCTTTTTTGCATGATCTTTACGGATGCGTTGCAATTCTTCTTTTAGAGACTCGAAGCTGTGCTGTGGCATCCAATTTACTGTGATATGAAACTGATATTTCTTGTCTGCTAATATTCTAGCACCCCAAGCAGAAAGACGCAATATACCAGGTCCACTCATCCCCCAGTGGGTAATTAATAAAGGCCCTGATGCTTCTAACTTAGTCCCCTTAACACTTACCTCAGCAGGTGTAGCTACTCCCATCAAATCTTTGATGCGTTTATCATTGATATTAAATGTAAATAATGAAGGTACTGGCTCTACTATCTTATGTCCTAATTCGGCTACTGTATTCCACATCTTAGGATTACTCCCCGTAGTCATGATTAGATAAGTCGCTTCGTAGTTACCTGTTGTGGTATCTAGCTTCCAACTGTTCTCTTTCTTAAAGATGCCCTGTACACTACTACTCGTGATGACTTCTATCTTCAGCTTCTGTACTGCCTTCATAAAACAGTCTATAATAGTCTGAGAAGAGTCTGTATCAGGGAACATTCTACCATCCTCTTCTATCTTTAATGTCACGCCATGTCTATCAAACCACTCAATAGTATCACCTGAACAAAACTGATGAAAAGGCCCTAATAGCTCTTTTGCACCACGAGGGTAGAACTGCGTTAATTCTTTCGGATCAAAACAAGCATGAGTCACATTACATCTTCCTCCTCCTGATATTCTTACTTTAGAAAGCACTTCTTTTCCTCTCTCGATAATCGCTATTTTTAGTCCTTTATTTTGTTCTGCAAGATTAATTGCAGTAAAAAAACCTGCTGCTCCACCTCCGACTAATATGACATCATAATTCATTGAAAAACCTATTTTAACGTTTAAGACTCTCTTCTAGAGTTTTTTTATTGAGTGTAAAAAATTATCTTTACGCCAACAAAGATACTTACTTACGATCGCACCACTATCATTGTTAAATTAAGAATATGAAAAAATTACCTTTCTTAGCTTTAATTGTCTTGTTCTCTATGTGTAAATCTGCTTCTCACGTAGCCACGAAACCGCCTAAAGAACTGACAGTAGATGAGCGTATCGAAAAAATCAAAGAGGAAGATAGACTTCCTGAAGAAGATGATGTAATGGATCTACCTGATTATGCTCAGGTGAGAGATGACTTTAGATCCGTTACTGACAAAACGAAAGCAAACTACCTTAGAGGAATGAATGCTTCTGCTGATAACTACTCTGTAGTCATCTTAACTAAAGGCTTTAAAGGAGAAAATATCTCTATCAAAGGAAATAGCAAGACCTACTACTACGCCATGACCATGAGTGATCTACGCTCTGGTATAGCGAAGTCTATCCGTGTAGACAACACGCAAAATATAGTATTAAAAGACAGTTATACAGGAGGCTCACTGACGATAGAAAGTGACCATGCTAAAATGTTTAAATTCATCTATGTGATGAAAAACAACGCAAATAAGGAAACTCCTTTTAAAGTGACATTTAGCAATACGCTACGTCCTGTTCGATAATCTTCAATAATGGAAAAAAGAGACCTTGTCCTTAGAATGATACAACAAACGGCTCAATTACTTAGAGCCGTTTTTAATTCGCTTCCTATCGATGACTTCGAGACCGAACAGCAAGTACAAGACTTCACCTCGTCTCTTAAGGAGAACTTACATCTAGATCTAGACAAATTTATCCTGCTTACAGATGAAGAAGTTCTGACTTACTTATTAACCATAGAGGGAATGGATATCGAAAATATAGAATCACTGGCTGACATCCTAAGACTACTAGCTCTCAAAACTCAAGATTCTTTAAACGAAAAAAGTGCTCTCCTAAATAGCAAAGCACTTCTGTTATTTCAATATGTATCAGATACATCTAAGACCTACGACTGGGGAAGAGAGAATAAAATTATCACCCTAAAAAGTCGTCTAACTTAGTTCTTAGAAGCTCTCTTTTCTTTAGCTCCGATCACTAAGGCAAACAACAATACTACTACTGCCGAAATAAGCAGAAATAGCCCTATCCCAAAGTTTTGCATTGCTATTAGACTTGTACCTATAGATATCATTAATAATCCTACTATTAATAACCCTTTACTTCTCTTCATTTATTTTTATTTTATTTAATATCCAATTACAATTGCACCTCCCAAAGCTTCACCACTCGATTCTAAATGGAAGTCAACATTATCTTTTGTTTTACCTACTCGTACCTTCACATCATTCATCCCAACAAAACTTGCAACTATTGTTAGTCGTTTATTATTATACTTTTCAGGAATAACTAATTCATATTCTCCTGCTAGATTACTCTGCGTACCTATATAAGTCCCTTTTATTATAATACTTACACCTGGTAATTCTAATCCACCCTCATAAGCCTTTCCTTTAATCACTCTTGTATTCTCATTCTTAGTTTCATTCTGAACTAACGTTGGTAAAGGAGTACTTGTCTTAGTATCTTGACATACAGATTCCACCTTAGGTTTCTCTTGAGCTACAGCTGTACTTATAGTTGTTAGTGCTAACAAATTTACCATGGTAGCCACCATACCATTCAGTCCAAAAGACTTTCTGATTTTCTCTTCTTCTAAGTCTGTACCTATATACTGACGTGGAATACGTCCGCATATTTTTCCCTCTTTCTTAATATAATTGATGATATCTCGCTTACTTGCTTTAGAGAAGTCAACGACTACCTTATCACATACAGCACAGTGTCTCCCTTTATCTTGAGGAGCCATTTTATCCCAATCTTCATGACAGGGTTCTGGTATTTCGATTCTGTATTTCATAGTTACTAATATAGCGAATGATAACACAAACATAAATAATAAAAAACGCATAGTGGTATCTATGCGTTTTTTATTATTTAAAACTATTAGCTATTTTCTTCCAGCCTTCTTCTACCGACTTAGAGAATACTTTCTTTGTCTTATCTGCCTTTTCTACCACAGGTTTATCTACTTTGCCCTCGCTAGGTATAAATGCTCCTTTGGCTAGAATATTCTCTTCACCATTAAACAACATGACTTTTAAATCATATTCTCCTTTCTCTCCATCATTACAGCTCGTCACATAAGACACGATTACTTCAGTCACTCCATCATTATCTAAATCAGTAACAACTGTCCCCATAGGTACATATCCTATATATGGTGCAGGGCTTCCTTCACCGCAGGGTACGACATCATACATCTTCATCGTCATCACATAGCCATTATCATCGTCTTTATTCGTGAACATATACATATAGATTTCACCTTTCGTTCCAGAAGAATACTGACCAAACCCTTTCTGAGACAAGTCTCTATAAGGGAAATACCCCGTAGTCGTTAGAATCAATATTTTCTCTCCTTCTTTATCTTTCCAACTAATAGATTCCATTACAGTTCCTCTAAAGTCGAAGGTCTTCGGAATATCGTTATACAATAGCGTCTTTGCCTTAACAGGAGACTCCTTGTCATATATCTGCATCTTCCATTTAGGTTGTAAGGTACGTTCTAAGTTTCTTGTATTTTGTCCCATCACAACAGAAGAGATAAACAAAAAACTACAGCACAAAAAAAGTAATCTTGACATTATATACATTATTAGAGTTTGATTTTTTCTTTATCCCATGATACCACCACGACACCTTTAGAATAATGTTGTGCAATCACATCAGCTTCTGTCAAGTGCAGATCGCCTATACTATAATCAAACTCCATTGTATCAAATTTTATTGTTCTAATAGGCCATTCTTTATGGTGTATCTGATATCGAAACAGCTCCTCATGTACATATACATACAGACAATAACGCTCTGTCAACCACAAATCTAATGTAGACTTATCCTTAACTTTCTCCCCTTTTTGATATTCAAGTTTTAGAAAGAAGCGTTTCTTTTCGTTTAAAGATAGATAAGCATTTTTCTCACGAATTATATCTGACTTTTCATAAGGTAACCCAGATATCGTACGAGATACAAATGCAGATAGGCTTTTTCCTACTTCTATATTGATAAAATAAACTCCTGGTTTTCCATCTATCACAACATAAGTACGCACGTTAATCTCATCAAAATCAGATACCACACCCACTGCAGGTAAACGACGTGGACGAATATTCTCCATCGTGAATGGCACGATAGATACATAGTACTTCCCATCTAGACTATCCAGTTCTAAGTCTTCTGGCACTAAGGGTCTCAGTACCTCTAGAGGCACTTCAAAATGTAAAAAGATAGCTCTATTCCACTCTTGATAGAACTTCCAAGGTCCTTCAGGCAATGCCCAAGGACGATGGGACACTGAACTTAACACATCATCTATTTGGCTCATATTGTATTTTTTTACTAAGCAATTTACATAAATAAACACAACCTTATTACTATTTAAAGACAATTAATCTCAATCAAATATCCTCAAACCATCAAAAGCTGAATAGAAGCTACCTTATCACTATATTCATTAATTCACTTCAGCTGTCCACTCAATCCCACTGATATCTATCAGTCGAAGAACAACACTCTGTTTAGGATGAGCTACACCAGGCTCAAAAGTAAGATCAGCCTTTGCACCTAAAGGAATAATCAAACTGTGTTTACCAGGAGCTATCTTAGCTACATAGCGATTACTGATTTGTTCTTTACTCAGTTTTGACAGTGCTTCACCATCCCACTTCTGAATAACCTCTCCATCCCTAGTTTCTAATTGCACACCTATAAGGAATGATCCATATACATCTGCACCTTCTACACGATATACTTCAAACTTCAACTGTCCTTCTCTCCAAGTCACATCTGCCAACTCTAGCTTAGGCTTAACAGACTTATTGTGTAGAGTACCAAACACTCCTCCGTGGAAAACTTGATTCGTATATAATGTCAATAATAACACCGCAAAAGATCCTATGAATACCACAGGCTTAAGATTCTTAATAGGTAATTCTCCTGAGCCTAAGAAACCAAACCACTTCTTAGTCGTAAATGCCTTGCCTTTCTTTGCAAAATAATAATCTAGAGAACCATATCCACCTCCTGTCAAGAATAACATAAATCCTGTTGCTACACCTAGCACTCCTATCTGCCATTCGTCTAAACATGTAGTCCCTATCCAGCCAGAACCTAGTAAGATTCCCATCGCCAAAAAGAATACCCCTACAGACATCAGCCTAGTGAATAGACCTAACATAATAAACAATCCTACAATAGCCTCTACTATTGTAAAGATAACCATCGCCCACCATAGCATATCAGGATTGCTCACTAGATATTCTATAAGCGGTTTTATACCTAAAGCATTTGGCAAAAAATGATTAAACTTCGCACCAATGTATCCTGCTTCTTCTTCTATTAATTTGTTCTCTAATATTAACCTACGCCAAAAAGCAGAGAAATAAGTCCATCCAACTACTAAGCGAATTCCAAGTGTAAAAAATCCAGCCGTTGTATACGACTGCTTATTAAAAATTTGCATGATTTTAAATTAAAATAGTGTAATCAATTTGTTTTAACTCATTAAAATACAAACCCATAGATCATTATCCCGTCGTTCATTCTAGAGAATAACAATACTTAGGTAAGTATATAAATCCTTACGCTATAGCTAATTTAAACTGCTGATATAATATATATTTAGGAGGGTCGGTTCCTGCTATATTAAGAATATAGTCTAATTGTACTCCCTTACTGTGGTGAAATAAAGCCAAGTCTACTCCCGTTGTATAAGCCAACGAACTCAACGATATTCCTTTTACTTTTTGCTTTAACTGCTTTGAAGAAACAGTTACAGATGAAGTCTCTACATCACAAGAAATCTGATTAACGCCTAATGCTTTATTTGCATTCAAAGAACGTTCTACCTGAAGTCCTGATACCTCAAAAAAAGCCTTCTTAGCAGAACAGCCAACTGTAGTAAACATCAAGAGTGCTATCCATAGATAACACTGTATTTGTACCGCTACTTTCTTTTTCAAGGTTAACATTTAATATATACTCTCATCATTAAAGGCTCAAAAATAGCCTTTTAAGTTTAATTTTAACAATTACAATTGACAAAGTATTGTTAAACTAGGCTTGTTAGATTTACGAGAAAGTTCTCTTCATCCACTCCTTCAACCTTAAAGCGAGCTACTGTACCAGGGTACATCTTCTCTCTAGACAATACAGACAGGCACTGATGATAATCTGCTAATCCATAAAAAGCACTTCCTATATCCACCATGACACCTTGTGGGTAAAAACAGACTATCTCTCCTTCTACCTGATCACCTAGCTCCTTTTTAAATACAGCCCAATGCTCTTCATAAAGCATTTTACTCTGTGACCATTGATCGAGAAACTCCTCATGACTTATTTCATTTAGAAACTCTTTATCCTCGTCTTCTAACAACGTTTCGGGCAAAAAGAACTCTTGATCTCTTATCTCAATATAACTATTCGTCCAACAGCCATTATGATTAGTCACACTGCGCAGATAATAGCCTTCTTCAGACACCTCATAATAACTGGTACAGCCTTCCACTCCCTCGAGTTCTAAATGGTCATAACTATAATATGCATTCATATTTATTATTATTAATGAGGTATAAACTCATAAGGCATACACAATACCCTTTCTAATTTTCGCATTAGTTCTACTTCTGTATCTACATAAATAGTATGATGCTCTACTATATTATTTAAGTGAACAAAGATTGCTCCTTTAGAAACAGGATGTTTAACCTTAACCAATGATATTTTAAACTGATTATCTATCCAGATCACCTCTATAAACAATTTGTCATTACTAGCGAAGTACAGTAGCTCATTGGATTGATAACTCTTCTTTCCTCTTATCAGCTTATGAACGACAACATACCAATACCCATACTGAACAAACTGTAGCAAATCCTGATCTGTCTGATTCAATACCTTTTGTACAACCTCTTTCACACTTCCCAAATCATGATTCTGACAGAGGACTTCATACTTCCTAAACTCACCTTCATAATCCCAACCACCTAGCACACGATTATACTCCATGTATTCTACTTCATACCCCACCTTATCATTACTATACATCACATATATACCTCTACCATCCTTTATATTCTCAGCCGTAAATAATAATGTATCTTCTAGATATCCATCTCCTATTGGATTATTAATACCTACAGACCAATGTTCTGACACCGCTAATGCCCATGACCACTGCGTGAACTTTTCTATTTTTTCTATAATTTCTTTCTGACGCTTATAAAGTTGAGTCAAGTACTTACCATCACTTACTTTCTTCTCATTTCCTTCCATATACGATAACCAATCTTTTAAGAGATCAATGAATACTATCTTCCCTTCTGCTGTTAGATCATCTTCATATAGAACTACTTCACGCTTCAGCACTCCATATTCATCAAAATTACTTGAAGAAACAAGACGCTTATTCTCAGCAAAACTCAACAAGGTCACAATCCCTTCCACCAAACTTCCCTTATGTCCCGCTAAATATTCATCGATGTCTAATATGATTCTTCTCATGGTATTCTTTTTATTGTGCTAAGCGATACTGTCTCTTACCATTCTTATACGGTGTCAAAAATACGAAAGACTATAATAATACTTTCTACTCATGACGATATTGCCTACTTATGCCTACTAATAAACACTTATGGTCGCATAAAATGGGACACTATACAATAAAAAAAGAGGCTATCCTACAACAGATAACCTCTCCAGATTGTCATTCTCTCCAACTTGCTCATAAAGATTCAGACTTTCTTTACTTAAAACCTACATTAAGCATTAGTAAAGCCTTATAGTCAATATCTCTATTTAATTAAATCAGTACTCAAAACATAGCACTTATGCTTCTTCTTTAATTAATGATAGTCTCTTTGCGATATCAACCTAAGCATCACTAATGAATCCAATAGATTTTGTTTTAAAAATACTATATTATGAAAGGATAAATATAAAGCATTAAAATCAAAAATAGTAGTTAAACTTCTAAAAAAGAATCATATTCTCAAAGTTTACTATTACTTCATATCCTTTAGAACTAAAATACTCCAAAGGATCATTTTTAGAAGCGACCATCACAAAATCTCCTCCCCAGCCTCCTAGACTTTTGATTGATCCGTCGAAGTCTGCAAATAAACTTCGCTTCACAGTAGCGACTCCTAACACCTCACTCATAATCTGCTCATGCTCATCCATTAGTTGACTAAACTCTTCTAATGTAGTGCTAACAGACATCGCCTTACTAATCTCTGATATACGCTCCACCTGATGCTGAATACCATGACGTTTCGCTTTAAAGTTAGCAATAGCCTCTTTACTGCTCTTCTTCTGATTTAGATATACGAAATATAAATGCTCTTTAAAAGATGGGTTAAATGACACCTGCTCTACCTCAGGATGGTTTACATCAGTTAAGGTATAAAAGATTCCTTGATCATGACGCGCACAGGCAATATCATATCCACTACCCCCAAATGACTCCTGCAATAGTTGATATGGATTAATATTAAACCACTGCGCTACATTATTAATCCAAGTAGAAGAAGTCCCTAATCCCCATAAACGAGGAAAAGTTAGCTCAGATACCACCTCATATCCAGTTCCCTCTACTAGAATAGAAGGATTCTGTCTATGTGCAGCACGCAGTACATCTACTAGCGTTTTATAATACTCTGATTGATGTTCGATTTCATGCGTACCTAGTACATCTTGAAGAGGCACTACCTCACTCATCCAGATACTACCGTCCACATCATAGCTCGTCCAATGAATACAGTCACCTTCCTTCTCCTTTACCTTCAGTGATTGTCCATACTTAGTAGGCAAGGCAAAAGCCTTAGCTCCTTCTAGCACGACATACTCTCCTGAGATAAGCAGTTTTCCGTTACTATAATATTCTTTCACCATTATTTGCGAAGGCTTTCTAGCAGTTCTACTACTGCACTATGGGATACTACATTCTTTTCGAAATGAGCTACTACTTTTACTCTTTCTGCATCTGTTGCCTTGAACTGGTTTAGGATATTCATTAAGTGCATCTTCATGTGTCCTTGTTGAATACCTGTCGTTGTCAATGATTTTACAGCAGCGAAGTTCTGTGCTAATCCAGCTACTGCTATGATTTGCATTAACTCAGTAGCAGAAGGACTCTGAAGCATCTTTAAAGCTACCTTTACCATAGGGTGTAATGAAGTTAATCCCCCTACAGTTCCTAGTGCTAGTGGTAAATCAATCCAGAATTTAAAGATACCATTCTCTATACTAGCATGAGATAAACTGCTATACTGACCACTGCGAGCAGCATAAGCATGTACTCCTGCCTCGATAGCTCTGAAGTCATTCCCTGTAGCGAGTACCACAGCATCTACCCCATTCATCACTCCCTTATTATGTGTTACTGCTCTGAAAGGCTCTACCTCTGCGATACGCACAGCTTGTACAAATTTCTCTGCAAATAACTGCGGTTCTTTAATATCCTTCCCTTTCAGGTCTTCGATAGGGCAGCTAACTTCAGCTCTTACCACACAGTTAGGCACATAGTTAGACAGAATGCTCATCACTACATCTACTGCTTTCTCCTCTTCTGTAAACGCTGTACAGTTCATCGCCTCCGCTTTTAGCGTTTTAGCGATTTGCTCTAGACAAGAGTTAATGAAGTTTGCCCCCATACTATCTTTTGTCTCGAATGTCACATGCAGTTGATAATAATTATCCACATCAGCAGTCTTATCTCTTAGCTCGATTGCTGAGATACCTCCACCGCGCTTCCGCATATTCTGCGTGATAGAGTTCGTATCTTCATAGAACTTGCTATCTATATCTTTAATAAACTGAACTAGTTTACTCTTTTCTCCTTTGTATATAAAGTGTACTTGTCCTATTTTCTCAGTCCCTAGTATCGTAGTCTTAAATCCGCCTCGTTCCGACCAGAACTTAGCAGCCTTAGAAGCTGCGGCTACTACAGAACTCTCTTCTATCACCATCGGAATAGTGTACCATCTATCGTTAATTCTAAAGTTAGGAGCTACACCAAAAGGCAAATAGAAATTCGTAATCGTATTCTCTATAAACTCATCGTGAAGCTTCTGTAATTCCTCATCTGAATTCCAATATTGTTCTATCAATTCTACTGTATCAGCAGAATTAGAAAAATAGGTTTGTGCTATCCAATTGATTTTGTCTTGTTTACTCAACTTAGAGAATCCATTAATATTACCTTCCATCTTTATTTTTGTTTATGCCACAAAGATAACTCATTCTTACAAGGTTAAAAAAACTAAAAAAACAGCTATTAGTACTTTTTGTTTATGATATTATGATTTTTATTACCAAAATAGCTTCAACAGAATTAGACTTTTTTTGGTTTATTCGAAAAATAAATTGGTGTAAATCATATTTTTTCATTAAAATTGGAAGTTTTTTCGATTAAATAGATAATGAAACACCTTAACCTAACCCTACTATTTTGTATCATAGCTACCCAAATTGGGTTGGCTCAGAAACAAATTGCACAAGAAGAAATTTGGAACGGCACATTTAGAACGAAAGTAATGCAATCCGTTAATTCGATGGAAAAATCGAATCAATACTCACGCATTGAGCGCGTTGCTAAAGACCACCAAGAAATAAACCTTTATAACTTCGAAACACTAGAAAAAGCGAAAACAATCTTTTCTACTAGTGCCTTTAAAGATATTAAATCGATAGATACTTATATCTTCGATCATAAAGAAGAACAATTATTAATAGGAACGAACACCACTCCTATTTACCGTCGTTCTGCTTTAACTGATTTTTATTTGTTCAACCCAACTAAAAATTCATTAGTTAAAATAGCAGATCACAAAATATCTGAACCAACATTCTCTAATGATGGTTCTAAAATAGCTTATGCATATCAGAACAACTTATATATCTATGATATCGCTTCTCAAAAGACACAACAGATAACGAATGATGGTAAGAAAAATCATATCATCAATGGTATCTCTGATTGGGTATACGAAGAAGAGTTTGGTATTGTACGCATGTTTGATTGGAATAAGAATGGAGACAAGATAGCTTATATTAAGTTTGATGAGACTGACGTTCCAGAATATTCAATGGATGTATACGGAACAGGACTTTATCCTACTCAAGATAAGTTTAAATATCCTAAAGCAGGAGAAAAGAACTCTCTAGTATCTATCCATATCTACGATGTGAAGTCTAACCAGACAAGTAAAGTAGACTTAAGCGAGTTCAACGATTTCTATATCCCTAGAATCAAATGGACAAATGACAATCAATACTTAAGTGCTCAAATCATCAACAGACATCAGAATGACTTAAAAGTATTCTTCATCGATGGAAATACACTAAGCAAAAAACTGATTCTAAATGAGACTGATAAGGCTTATGTAGATGTAGCTACGCTTAGCTTCTTAGACAACAACGATTTCGTATGGCTAAGTGAGAGAGATGGTCATAACCACCTATACTACTATAACAAAGAAGGTAAATTAGTAAACCAAATCACAAAAGGGAATTGGGAAGTAACGGATTACTACGGTATAGATACTAAATCTAAGAAACTTTACTTCCAGTCTGTAGAAGAAGGTTCTATCTATAGAGGAGTGTATTCTATAGACCTTAATGGAAAAAATAAAAAGAAACTATCTGAGAAATTAGGAACGAATAGAGCGATATTCAGCCCTAACTTTGAACAGTTTATCAATGTGTACTCTTCTAGTACAGTAGCTCCTACTTACACTTTACAACAATCTAAAACAGGTAAGGTGGTAAAAGAAATTCTAAACAATAAAGAATTAGAGAGCAAATTAGTAGACTATAACTTACCTACTAAAGAATTCATACAGATTCCTACAGTTAACGGATTACAGCTTAACGCTTGGGTGATGAAACCTAAAGACTTTGATCCTGCTAAGAAATATCCTGTGTTTATGTATCAGTACAGTGGGCCAGGATCACAACAAGTAGCTGATAAATGGTTAGACTCTAACGACTACTGGCATGCTATGCTTACTCAGAAAGGGTATATCGTAGTGACTGTAGATGGTAGAGGAACAGGATTCAGAGGAGCTGAGTTTAAAAAAATGACACAAAACCAATTGGGTAGATATGAAGTAGATGACCAAATCATCGCTGCTAAATACCTAGGTCAACAATCTTATGTAGATGCTAGCAGAATAGGTATCTGGGGATGGAGCTACGGAGGGTTTATGTCTTCTAATGCTATCCTACAAGGAAACGACGTATTCAAACTAGCTATCGCTGTGGCACCAGTGATTAACTGGAGATACTATGACAGTATCTATACTGAGCGCTATATGACTACTCCACAGGAGAACCAAGCTGGATATGATGATAACTCACCTATCACACATGCTTCTAAACTAAAAGGTCGTTACCTACTAGTACACGGTACTGCTGACGACAACGTACACGTACAGAATGCTATGGCTATGATAGAAGCGCTAGTACAAGAGAACAAAGACTTCGACTGGCTAATCTATCCAGATAAGAATCACGGTATCTCAGGAGGAAATACAAGATTACAATTATATACAAAGATGACTAATTTCATCTTAAACAATTTATAAGCCAAAATAACCTTACACCTAAAACCAACCAAAGTACTATATCACCAATAAGTACGAACTAAAACAAACTAATATTTACTTAAATGTCAGCAGAAACAGCTACAAACTCAAACCTGTTTAAATCTAATGTGCTTGGGCACCCAGCAGGGTTATTCGTTCTTTTCTTTACAGAGATGTGGGAGCGATTCTCTTTCTACGGAATGAGAGTATTATTAATTCAATTCTTAACAGCTAAAGTTATCTTTGGCGATGCATTCTCAGGGTGGGGATGGTCAGCAGAACAAGCAGGTGCACTATACGGTACTTATGCCATGCTATTATACTTAACACCTATCTTGGGTGGAGTTATTGCAGATAAATATATCGGTTCTAGATGGGCTGTAATTATCGGAGCTATCATCATGACTTTAGGTCACGCATCGATGGCTGCAGAAGGAATTTCTAAACTATGGTTCTTCGTAGGACTTGCATGTCTTGTGATCGGTACAGGTTTCTTTAAACCAAATATGCCTTCTATCTTAGGAGAAATGTACAAATCATTACCAGACAAAAAAGATGCTGCGTATACCATCTTCTATATGGGGGTAAACTCAGGTGCTTTCTTCGGAATGATGCTATGTGGATACTTAGCAGAGACTAAAGGATGGCACTACGGATTCGGATTAGCAGGTATCTTCATGCTATTAGGTACAATCCAATTCTGGTTAGCTAAACCATTAATGGGAGACTTAGGTGAGCTTAAAAAAGTAGACACTACAGTAGAGAAAACACCAGAACAAATCAAAGAAGATCAAGACACTAAAAACCCTTATACATTAGTAGATTATATCTTAATCGCTATCGTATCTGTAATCGGTTTATTATATGCTTTCAATGATCCATTATCTAAAAACGGAGTACTAGATCTATTTGCATTCTTAGACACAGAAGCATTAAGAGGACAGAATATCATGGCTATCCTAGCCCTTATCACGTTCTTATACTTAGTGATCTCACGTATCTTGCGTTATGGAAAAGTGATTAGAGACAGAATGTTCGCTGTAATCTTATTAGCGTTCTTCTTAATGTTCTTCTTCATGAGTTTCGAACAAGGGGCTACATCATTAGTACTTGTAGCGAGAGATTATGTAGATAGATCGTTAGAAGGAACTGCATTACTAGCTTTCAACATTATCAATACATGTCTTACAGTGATTCCATTGTTAATCATCTCATGGGTACTTATATTATTAGCAAAAGCTACTTGGTCAAAAATCGCGATGTCTAATATTATTTTATTCATTTGTTTTGCTGGTATCTGGGCTATGGCTATCTATATGTTGAACGCAGAGTTTAATAAAGAAGTATCTGAGATCACTGTATCTTGGTTCTCTATCTTGAACTCATTCTTCATTATTTCGTTAGCATCTACAGTGTCTAAACTGTGGGATTCTAAGTATAATCCATCGGCTGCATTTAAGTACGGTATCGGATTAATCTTCGTAGCTATCGGGTTCTTAATCTTAGGTTTAGGATCTATGGGAGCTACTGACGGAGTAAAAATGTCGATTATATTCCTAATATTAACGTACTTATTCCATACCTTAGGGGAATTATTTATCTCACCTGTAGGACTGTCTTATGTTTCTAAACTAGTACCTGGCAAGATGCTTGCATTCATGTTCGGTATGTGGTATTTAGCCTTAGCTATTGCTCAGAAATTTGCAGCCATCTTAGGGGGACAAATCGAAAATATTAAAGAAGAGTACTCACTTAGTCACTTCTTCTTCCTATTCACATTAATACCTTTTGCAGCAGCAATCATGGTAATGCTAGTGAACCCATTATTGAAAAAACTAATGCACGGTGTTCGATAAGAACACCGTGCATTGCACAATAATAAATAACTAAAAAAAATGAGTCAACAACAGACATTAGAAGAGATTCAGAATTTCTCAGGTAAATACCCTAAGCAAATCTGGAGCTTATTCTTCTCAGAGATGTGGGAGCGTTTTAGCTTCTATGGAATGAGAGGAATGTTGGTTTTCTTTATGATCGACCAACTACACTTTGAAGAAGCACAAGCTAACTTACAGTATGGAGCTACACAAGCATTCGTGTACGCATTCACATTCTTAGGAGGTATTTTCGCTGATAAAATCTTAGGTTTCCGTAAATCTCTTTTCTGGGGAGGCTCGATGATGATCTTAGGTAGTATTATTCTAGCTATAGATCCACACGCTTACTTTTTCGTAGGTATTGCATTTACTGTTATTGGTACAGGTTTCTTTAAACCGAATATCTCTACTATGGTAGGATATTTATACAAAAAAGGGGACGAACGTACTGATGCTGGTTTCTCATTATTCTATGCAGGGATTAACTTAGGAGCACTTATCGGAGGATACTTATGTATCGCTATCGGTAAAGGACACTTATTCCAAGACTCTATCGCTGTAGAGAACCGTTGGAGTGTAGCTTTTGGTTTAGCTGCTTTCGTGATGTTAGTGAGTTTAATCAACTTCATCTTTACAAAACGTCATTTAGGACCTATCGGACTACAGCCTATGCAAGTAGCTAAAGATGGTAGTGAGACTAAAATGCCTTTATGGAAAGAAGTAGGGACATACATCCTTACGTTTGCGATGGTACCTGTTATCGTATTCATGATTGATAACACAGACTATACTGCATACTTTATGTACACAGTAGGACCATTAGCATTAATCTACTTATTCTATGAAATGACGAAGCTGACTAGTGCGGAGCGTAAAAAGATTATCGCTGCCCTAGTATTTATCTTCTTCTCTATTCTATTCTTCGGTATCTATGAGCAAGCAGGAGGATCATTAAGCATCTTCGCAGCGAAGAACTTAAACTCTGACTTACTAGGTATGCACTTAGATCCTAATGGAGTGAATAACTCAGGAGGAGCTTTCTTCATCATCTTCATCGCACCTATCTTAGGTCTATTATGGATCTGGATGGCTAAGAAGAAAATAGAGCCAAATACAGTAATGAAGTTCGGTTTAGGATTTATCCTATTAGGAGCTGGATACTATGCATTATTTGCTACACGTCTATTCGCTGACGCAGCAGGTATGACATCATTAGACTTCTTTACTTTTGCCTTATTGATCATTACTTTAGGGGAGCTGTGTTTATCACCGATCGGTCTATCGATCATGACTAAACTTTCTACAGCTAATCTACAAGGGATGATGATGGGTATGTGGTTCTTAGCTAGTGCTTACGGACAGTATGTAGCAGGTATCTTAGGAGCTGCTATGTCTAAGAGTCGTTCTGAAGTAGCTACTGGTAACCATCCTAACTATGATGCTCTATTAGCGTATACTGATGGGTATAAAGATTTAGGATTATATGCAGTAATCGCAGGGGTAGTGTTAATCGCACTTTCTCCACTTATGAAAAAACTTATGCAAGAAGTTAGATAGTTCACTATCTATTCTAATATACAAAAGCGTCTTAGGCAACTAAGGCGCTTTTTTTTGTGCAATACTTTCAATAAACAAATAAAAGCAATGAAACGAACCAGCTTTCCTTTCTTAGTTTTTAAGATTTAATTAACAACACTTACAATATCTGATCTATACACCACGTTCTAACAAGAACTAAAACTTAGATATGTATAAATCAACCTATTACTTATTTATTATTCTATTCTTATGTGTTATTGGATATGCCCAAGATACCAATTACAGCATCACTTATCTAAAAACAACAACTTCTGATGCTCACATCATCTCAGCAGAAGACAAACTATACATAAGCCCAAAAGAAGATAAAAGTCTATACATTAATGGCAAATACAAATTCACTAAAGAGCCTCCCAGAGAGCCAAATGAAATAGTGATTTACGATAAACAAGTATTTGAAGAGTTCTTCTACTTTGACTTTAAGAAGAACCTGCTCTATTCTAGAATAAAGCCTTGGGAAGCGCGATACTTTATCAAGGAAGATATTCCTCAAATGGATTGGCAACTATACGATGAGACCAAAACCAATGCAGAACAGATACCCCTTCACAAGGCTACATTAAGCTTTAGAGGGAGAAACTATACGGCGTGGTACTCTACTAACTATCCTGTACAAGTAGGCCCTTGGAAGTTCAATAACTTACCTGGTTTAGTATTTGAGCTCTATGATGATGAACACAGATACCATTGGAGCATACAGAATATAGAAGTCAACAAATTCAAGATATTACCTTTTAGATATGACGTTAGTCGTGCCAACGAGTCTATCCGATCATTTCAAGAGAAATACTACAAAGAGCTTGATAGAATGGTCTATGGCTCTCAACGCAATCCCTTTAGCAATATACCTGGCGTAGAGATACTCGAGGTCATGACAGATCCTAATCAATTTGAACGTTTAAAAAACAGTGAACTCGAACGCAAATATGAGTGGGAAGAGTAATATAATTATCCTATTAATACTCCTGTATACTTACCTAAGTCAAGCACAGCATATCACTACACGACTACTAGATAGTCAAGGTGTAGAAATAATCCGTGCAACAGTATTTCTACAAGATCAAAACAATAAAACCTTAGCGTATACCTCATCTAACAATGAAGGACTAGTAGAGTTTAAAAACATAGCGAACCACCCTACTGCCTCTCAACTTACGATACAAAAAATAGGAATAGAAAAAACGACTATCGCCCTAGATGCTACTAAGAACAACTATGGTATAGACACACCTCTGTACCTACTCTCTTCTGCTGAAGTGCTCAACGAAATCACCATTAAGGCTACTTCACCTATCACAGTGAAGAAGGATACTGTAGTCTATAATGTCAAACAGTTTTCTAAAGGAGATGAACGCGTCATAGAAGACCTACTCAAGAACCTACCAGGGCTAGAGATTAGTACTGATGGGAAGATCAGTGTCAATAATCAAGAAGTAGAAAAGGTCATGGTAGATGGCACAGACCTCTTCGATAGAGGATACAGAGTGCTGACTAAGAATATGCCTGTCAATCCGGTAGAAGAAGTAGAACTACTACAAAACTACTCTGAGAACAAACACCTGACAAATCTAAACCCTGCTAAGAAAATAGCACTTAACCTTAAACTCAGTGAAGAGGCTAAGCGTGTATGGTTTGGCAATGTAGAGGTGGGAGCTGGTATACGTGATAAAGAGGTACATAGTGCAAGATCAAACATCATGAACTTTGGCAAAAAGACGAAGTTCTACTCTATCTTACAGTCTAACAATATTAGCTATGATGCTACGGGCGACCTTAACTCGTTTCTAAATAGCAATAAAGGGGAAATAGCAACTCCTACTGCCTTATCTAATCCTATCAATATTGACAATATCTCGCTAAGCCTCAGAAACCATCGATATAAGGATAACAATAACCAGTTTGCTTCTATCAACACGGCTGTAACTCTATCTCCTAAAGTAGAAGTGAAGGTATCAGGACTGTTTAATAAAGAGACTCTACTAGGCAAAAGGTCTATGAATCAGACCTTATATACTCCAGATCATTCCTATCACAATATAGAAATGATGAGCAATAGGAATAGAAGTAACTTCTCGTTTCTAAAAGGAGATATGGTCTACGATATCAATAAAACCTCTACACTGAAATATGATCTAAAAGGCAATATCTCAAACACAAAGATTAATAGCGATGTACGCTACAACGATATTCCGAATAATCAAGCTCTAGACAATGAGAACAAAAGAGTAGAACAGAACTTAGAGTACACCACTAAACTATCTGATAGAGAAGCTTTAGTGCTTAGCTATAAGAATATCTATGAGCAGAACACTCAAGATTATATCAATACGCCTAATATCTATATACAGGATGCGACAATGCCATTCAGTCAACTCGTTCAGAATAAAATGAACTATCACACTGTACAGGCCAGCTATAAAGGAATGATGAAAGGTAACCACCTACTTCACATCACGCTAGGGAATACGAATACGAACACACATCTCTACAGTCTAAACAACTTAGCAGATGATGACACCTATACTAACAAGAATAACTCAACCTTAAAAGTAAACGAACTCTATGCAAAAGCATTGACGAAGATGACATGGGGTACGTGGAGTATGGGGACAAGTATCTCGGCTTCCTTATTTGACAATAAGTTAAAGTCAATAACTACGGATAACAGCCTTCAAAAGTTAGTCATAAGCCCACACTTCTCTATCGAGAAAAGAATTAATGACAAGAACAAAATAGACATCTATTATAAATATGGTTATACCAATATCAATGCTGCCAAAACCTATGATGGGTATATACAGACATCGTATAGAAGCTTCTTAAGAGGAACTACGAACCTTGATCCTTTCACAAATAATGCAGTAGGTCTGACTTATACATTAGGCAACTACCACGATAGGTCATTCTCTACGGTGACGATATCGTATAATAAGTACAACGACTTTTATACACAGAATAACTATATCTATCCTAACCATACAAAGAGCAATATATCTACTATAAAGAACAACGAGAGCTACTTCATACTAGCCTCTACAGAATATTATTTCCAAAAGCTAAAACACAACCTAAAGTTGAATCTAAATGCTAATCAAGCTGACTTCTATAATACGCTAAATGATTCTGAGACGAGACGGGTCAGAAGCACATCACTTACCTATGGAATAGAGCTGAAGTCTAACCTTAGATCAAGGTTTAACTATGCCGTAAGTACGAATTGGTTTACTACGTATATGAACATCATTAGCACTGAGCGTTTTATAGATACAGAGACTAAACTGACTGCTAAATATAAATTGAAAGATACCCTCTTCTTAAACCTAATCAGTGAGTTATATTCTTTCGATAAGGTGGCACCTAGTCGTAAGTATTACACCTTTTTAGACTTTAATATTGCGTATATCCCTAATAAGTCGAAGTGGAACGCGCGTCTAGAGTTAACGAACCTCTTTAATACTAAGACGTATGCAAACTACGCCTTAACAGACTACAGCAGTACCTCTACGACCTATAAGCTATTAGGAAGACAACTACTACTCAGTGTAAATTATTCTTTTTAAACTTAATAAAAGCACCTTAGACAACTAAGGCGCTTTTATTATATCATATATACATCATCATAATTACTCAGATTACATCTATATTTCTATTTGAATAACATTTTTTTGGTTATCATCCATTGCAGTTTAGAATATACAACTTAACTTACCACCTATAATTTTTAAATCACCTATCACCATGTCACAGTCCAATAAAACGTTGAGACAAACAATAACATCATTCAATAAAAACTTCTGGATAGCCAGCTTTATGGAACTGATGGAACGGTGGGCATGGTATGGTATCTATACCTTATTAGGATTATATTTAGTAGGCTCTACTGACATGGGAGGACTTGGTTTTAACCATATCCAAAAAGGTAGTATCATGGGAGGCGTTGTAGCTATCCTATACTTTTTACCTCTATTATTTGGAGTTATTGCTGACCGTATAGGGTATAAGATCTCATTGATTATTTCCTTTATCATTATGATTGCTGGTTACTATCTTTTAGGAGAAGTAACAACCTATACCAATGTCTATGCAACATTTTTATTAGTTGCTGTAGGTGCAGCATTCTTTAAACCTGTAGCATCCGCAATTATTGCTAGTAATACTGACGAAAATTCTGGAACACTTGGCTTCGGTATATTCTACATGATGGTTAACATCGGAGGGTTTATCGGACCAGCAATGTCATCAGGCTTACGTACTACATTTGGTTGGAAGATTATATTTATACAAGCAGCTATCGTTATAGCAATAAACTTATTTGTAGTAATATTTTTCTACAAAGAATCAAAAGTAGAGAAACCTAAAGACTCTATTGGTAAAGCGATCAAAGATTCTGTATTAGGAATCTTCGAAGCACTAAAAGATGTACGTCTAGGAATACTATTATTATTAATGATTGGGTTCTGGACGATGTTCAACCAACTGTTCAACACACTGCCTAACTTTATTGAAGACTGGGTTAACTCTGCTACATTAAGTACTTGGATTAATGAAAATATACCATTCTTAGGAACATTACTTACTCAAGATGGTCAAGTAAAACCAGAATGGTTTACTAATATAGATTCATTGATGATTATTATCTGTCAAGTTAGTGTCTCATACTTTGTGATAAAAATGCGCCATATCAATGCGGTAATCAGAGGTGCAATAATCGCGAGTATAGGGGTAGGACTTACATTCTACACACACAACCCATTGTTTACCATATTAGGTACAATGATCTTCTCTATCGGAGAGATGATGTCTAGCCCTACTGTATCTTCATTTATCGCATTGATTACACCTAAAGGTAAGGATGGACTTTACCAAGGGACATACTTCTTACCTGTGGCAGCTAGTTACTATGTGACAAAATTTATATCAGGTGATTTATATCAAGCATGGTCAGACAAATTATCTCTACTAAAAACAGAGATGGCTTCTAGAAGCATCGAAATGCCAGAAGTAGTAACGCATGAACAGTTCATGGAACAAGGTTCAAAGACTCTAAATATGTCTCTATCTGCCTTCGAAAAGCAGTTTAACCTTAAAGCGGACAGTGTAGATTGGTCACAAGTGGCTACCTCTTTTAAAGAATACGCTATCAATAAAGGTATTGACATTAGCCAAGTACACTTCCCATTCTCTAAGAATGAGTACTTCGCTTTAGCAGAACAGAAGTTAAGCATGTCTCACTGGGAGATGGTAGATATGCTATGGAGCACTTATAATCCAAACAAGATATGGTATGTGGTATTCGGTATCGGGATGTTCTCTGTGGTCACACTAGTCATCTACGACAGACTAGTCATCAGACCTCTAGAACAGAAAAAAGCAAATCAATAAATACTCATATAAACGCCTTAGTAATCTAAGGCGTTTTTTTATGTTTATACATTATCTAGTTCTCTATACTAGCGTGTGCTAAAGAGGCTCCATATCAACTTCTATAAACACAACTAACAACAAATCGTCTACTAATGCCCTCATTTGGAGTTAATGACTCCATAATCCCTTATTGCCTTATTCTGAACGTTTAATTGAACATTAACAACCTCATATTCAACCACTATCATTAAACAAAATGAAGTAACTTCGGAAATCATTCGGTAATAACTAATAACTACAAGGGATAAAAGGTACTTTACCGAATGATACTCTATCTCTACCCGAATAATCTATATAGAAGTATATCATCATGATCTCAATATAGTTATATGCTGACGAAGTTAGGATCAACTCTTCATTACAGATTAGTATGCTAAATTTAGCATAACCGCAAATTACTTTATTTTACAACAATTACTATTTTATATAAAAACACTTAATCTGATTATACTTTATTCTATCATATCGCAATATGAACCAGTAGAATTAAGAATAGTGAATAAAAACGAACTATAAATACTAATCTCTCACTAAAAACTATTTATATTTTTTAGTAAAACAATTAATCTTAAGTTTATTTTACTATTTTTAGCCTTTATGACATGAGATTATGTCTTAAACACAATCTTATAACTAACCACAAACTAGACTTTTAAAATTACATTATGGAAAACTCTACTACTGACCGGCCGAACTTCTTCGACAGTAAAGTTCTGGGACATCCTTCAGGATTATTCGTTCTCTTCTTTACAGAGATGTGGGAGCGATTCTCATTCTACGGAATGCGCGTATTATTGATTCAATTCTTAACCATGTCTGTCATAGGCCTCAACCCTGGATGGGAAATGAGTGTAGTAGATGCAGGAGCGATATTCGCTACTTATGCCATGTTATTATACATCACTCCTATCTTCGGAGGTATCCTAGCAGATAAATATCTAGGTTATAGATGGGCTGTAGTAATTGGTTCACTAATTATGACCCTAGGGCATGCCTCTATGACTTTTGAGACAGAGTTCTTTATGTATCTAGGATTAGTACTATTAGTAGTAGGTACAGGATTCTTTAAACCAAATATGACTTCTATCCTATCAGAGATGTACAAATCATTCCCTGAGAAAAAAGATGGAGCTTATACTATATTTTACATGGGAGTTAATGCTGGAGCATTCTTTGGTATGATGCTATGTGGATATATCGGAGAGCGTATCGGATGGCACTATGGATTTGGTTTAGCTGGTATCTTCATGTTACTAGGTACACTACAATTTTGGTTTGCTAAACCTATCTTCGGAGCTATAGGTGATGTTCCTAATACATCTACAGAAATAAAAGAAGACACACCTGTAGATACGAAAGACTTAACACCTGCTCAACAGGATGAACTGAAACGCAATCCATTTACTACATTAGACTATATACTTATAGCTATTACTACTATCATTGGATTCTTATATGCATTTAGTGATGTATTCTATATCGTAGGTAAGATTAGATTATTCCCTGCCGAAATATTCGGTATGGATGGTCAGGCAGTAGTTGTTGTCACAGGACTATTAATATTGATGTGGTTAATTATATCACGTATAATGAGATATGCTAAAGTAGTTAGAGATCGTATGATAGCGGTTATCATCTTTGCTTTCTTTACGATATTCTTCTGGATGTCGTTTGAACAAGGAGCTACATCGCTAATCATCTTCGCACGTGACAATACACAGAGAATTCTATCTGGAGACAAGGCATTGCTATTTAATATCTTCAACTCATTACTGACGATAGTGCCCTTACTAATTATCTCTTGGGTACTTATTTTATTAGCAAAACAGACAATTAAAAAAGCGTTACTATCTAACATTATATTAGCGATTACTTTTGTGGGAGTGTGGGCATCAGCTATCTGGATGCTTAACAGAGACTGGTCATTACATGCATACGAAGTTACTTATGATGCAATCCAAGTTCAAAAAGTAGACAGAGAAGGTAAGCCTATTCTAGACAAGCACAATGAGCCTATCTATGACTATAAAGCAATACATGCTGCTAACCAACCTAAAGAAGGAGATAATGTGGTCAAACATACTGCTGTAGTATCACAGTTAGCAACATTAACTAAAGGGGATAAAGTAGAAATCTTTCAAGAGTTAGGTAACTTTAATATCCTTGATAGTAAACAAAAAGAACATCTAACTAAACAGTTTACTGAAGCAAATAAAGAAACTGAAATAGTACAAGCAGAGATAACAGAAATAAAAGATAATCAAGTAGAGATAACAGCTTCGTGGTTCTCTATTCTTAATTCATTCTTTATTATTGCATTAGCGTCTCTAGTATCTAAGTTATGGGATTCTAGATTTAACCCTCCTGCATCTATTAAGTATGGACTAGGATTAATTATTATGGCTATCGGATTCGGAGTATTAGCATACGGTTCACATGGTATTACAGAAGGTACGAGAGTATCTATGATGTGGTTAGTTTTTGCTTACTTCTTCCATACATTAGGAGAATTATTCTCATCACCTGTAGGATTATCGTATGTTTCTAAATTAGTTCCTGCAAGAATGATTGCACTAATGTTCGGAATGTGGTATCTTGCAATCGCAATTGGAAACAATTTAGCTGCCACATTAGGTGGGCAAATAGAAACTATTACAGAGCAATACTCATTATCAGTATTCTTCTTAATCTTCACTATAGTGCCTATTGTGGCAGGGTTGTTAGTTATTGCTCTTAACCCAGTGTTGAAGAAATTAATGCACGGAGTCAAATAATAACAATATTAAAAGAAATATGAAAAAACTGTTTTTATTACTTACCATTACTTTCTTAGGATTAACAGCTAATGCTCAAGAAATAAAATGGATGTCGTTTAACGAAGCTATCGCAGCACAAAAGAAAGAAGCTAAACCTATCTTTATGGATGCTTTTACTGACTGGTGTGGACCTTGTAAAATGCTGGACAAAAATACTTTTAGTGATGCTAAAGTAATCGAGTATATCAACAAGAATTACTATGCTGTGAAATTTGATGCAGAAGGTAATGAAGAAATAAACTACAAAGGAACAAAGTACACAAACCCTGGATACAACAGTGAAAGAAAAGGTAGAAATGCTACACATGACTTCACGATGTTCTTAAGAATACCTGGATACCCTTCTATGGTTATCTTCGGTACAAAAGGTGATGTGACTAAAGTAATCGTTGGGTACCAAACCCCTCAACAACTATTACAACAGATTTAAGATCATTATAATAAAGAAGACCAATATCCCTTTTCATACATATCATGGAAAGGGATATTCTTTTTTACACATATATCAATACACTTTCTCTTAAACCAAAAAGGTACTGAATTATGAAAGATCACTAGTTTAGGTAACCTCACTTCTAGCATTCGCTCAAAGTTAATCTTAGGTTGCCCAGAGAATAATACAACAGAAGCATCTAATACTCCATTATACGCTATCCTATCATTATCTATAATTAGCAATTTGTCTTGAGTACTCGGTACAATTCCCTCTAATGGATGGTACATGACTTTATCTAAACCATACTCTTGTACATATTTATCTAAATCACGTAGATATCTCTGGTCAGTACTATCAATAAGGTTCATTAATACATGTACCGTATCATAGTCTCTAATCCATACTGATCTATTATTCTTATTAGACATGAATGGAACCACAATTTCAGTATCCAAAGTATCTTCTTTACTGGATCCTAAAGTAGTACCTAACTGTAGAGCACTACATAGTAACACCCCTACTACTATATATCTCAATTTCTTCTGATAATAAGTAAGTAATACTCCTCCTATAAGAATCAAGATTAAAGACATTTGTGTAAAGCTTATCTGTACATTCTGATAAGAGAAATAATCCAAACGATACACTAGTTCTATTAAGCGGTACATTAGATCCGTTAACACATTAAGGCAAAAACCAACTGCTATAGATATACTTTCAATCCACATCACAACCAAATAGACCATACCTAAAATAACAAGAACTGTTATTAACGGTATGACAATTAGATTAGCTAATAAAAACAGAAAAGAGAACTGCTGAAAATAATACAACTGAATAGGTATCAGACCAACCTGTACACTTATAGACACATAAGTAATCCCCTGTATATACTGTAGTATTTTATTTTTAGTATAGAACTTTTTAAATAAAGGTAGAATATACACAATACTAATAACGGCTAAATAGCTTAACTGAAAACCTAGATCATATACCCAATAAGGATATATACATAGACTACAGAATAAGGCTAAACCGATGCTGTGCTCTAAATTCTGATTTCTTCTTAAAAGTTGACTAACAAGATAAATCGTAAACATAAGGACAGCTCTAAATACAGAGGCTGAGAAACCTGATAAAAAGACAAAGCACCACAATAATACAAGTATCACAACACTCCTGCTCCTCTTAGGTAAAAAGAATAAACCACGGACAAGAACTAAGTATATAAGCCCCACATGCAATCCAGAAATCGCTAATACATGCATAACACCTACTTCTTTAAACTGATTAAGAACCGTAGTGTCTATAAATGACTTCTCCCCTAGTAATAGCGCCATGATTAGACCTTTAGTATTCTCTTGAAGAACAATGTTGTCAAGATATATTTTATCAATTAAAGACCTCCTTAACTTCAATATTTCATAACGCCAATGTACATCATGTCCTACTACAAAGTAATCTCCAACGTAACTTTGAATAAAGATTCCCTTACCTTGCATATACTTTCGATAATCAAACTGGCCAAAGTTCTTCGGTTGTTGTATACTCCCTACCCTGCCATAATAACTAATGACATCTCCTACTACAAGTGAATCTTGACGCTCATTAAAATAAAGAGCAATCT
Source organism: Myroides sp. C4067 (assembly GCF_038039665.1). Classification (NCBI taxonomy): domain Bacteria; kingdom Pseudomonadati; phylum Bacteroidota; class Flavobacteriia; order Flavobacteriales; family Flavobacteriaceae; genus Myroides; species Myroides sp. C4067. Next base: position 9,841 of record NZ_JBBPHJ010000005.1, on the reverse strand, counting down.
TATTACTGCACACTGTATCACCTACTCTAATCAATTCTCCTATAAATCGTTTGTTCGTTTTATTACTAAGAGTCTCTGTTATTTTTATATCTATTCTACTATTTTTAGGCTTATTTAGATATGTCTCTATTTTTAGTAACTCAGAATCATATTGATTCTTAACCAAACCTTTTAACCCAACACCTAAAAAGAAAAAGAGACTGACAAATAATACAATATCCTTACTCCCCGTAAACCAAGACGGAAAATGTACATATCTATTCATTAATGACATTGTCAATACAAATAGAAGAATACATAAAGTGGCTATCACCCAAAAAGTACTTATAGGTAAGTCTAAGTATATTCCCAAAAAAAGGAATAGAGAATAAAATAAAAAAGAGAATTTAATAGGCTTCATACTTACAATAAGTATCAAAACCCTTTCCAAAATAACTGATTCTTTGATTAGTATCAGCAATTCTAAAAATATAGTGAATACCATAAAAAAAGCCCTATCCTGATGGATAGAGCTTAATATTATTTTTTGAATCCTTGTAATCTTAATTCATACTTTCTAGAACAACACGGTTAATCTGTGCGAAAGTTCTACTATAGTAATTTTCTTTTGTTGAAGACACAATTACTCCTTTACTAGTTGAAGAATGAATAAACTTAATTTCGTCATCTAATACTTCAGTGATTATTCCTACATGACTAATTCTATTGCCACGAGTTTTAAAGAAGATTAGGTCACCTGTCTGTGCTTCTGCTTTTCTCACACGTTCACCTACTTGAGCCATTTCACTTGAGGTACGTGGCAGATTCACACTAGTATCTCCGAAAGCAGTCATCACTAGACCAGAGCAGTCCATCCCTTTTCTACTCATTCCACCATATCTATAACGCACTCCTTCATAATCAAAAGCGGTATTCAACACTTGACTAGTCAAGTTATCAAAGTACTCCCCCTTTGCTTCTTTTGCCTCCTCCATAAAGTCACCTAACAAAGCGTCTAATTCTGCTTGTATTTTATCGTCTACATTTTTACTCTCAGCGATAACGGCTGTAGGTTTCTTTTTAACAGGGCTACTATAAACAGCTTTACTTGTTGTCTTCGCTTCTATTGTATGGAAACCAGAAAGGCCCAAAACACTGATTAATAATAATGTAAACTTTTTCATATTGGTTATTTTGTGGTGGTTAACTAACTTCTTTTTGTCATATGATTTTTTATTATTTCATCCGCAACATAATCACTCGCTCCTTGACCGCCTAAATTACGAATTAATTCTTTATATTTTAACAATATTTCATTTCTTTTTTCACCTTGTATGATTTTTGCGAATTCTTGCTCTATTCTTACAGCATTACAATCCCCTTGAATAAGCTCTACCACCACATCATCATCCATAATTAAATTAACTAAAGAAATATACTTTAATTTAATGATGCGCTTCGCTATTTCATAAGACATCTGGTTTCCTTTATACAGGACAACCTGTGGCACACTAAACAAGGCTGTTTCTAACGTTGCTGTACCTGAAGTCACTAATGCGGCATGGGCAATATTCAATAAAGCATACGTTTCATTAAATACAAACGAAATATTTTGATCTTTTATAAAAGTCTCATAGAATGAAGCTTCTTGTCCTGGAGCACCAGCTATTACAAATTGATATTGTGGGTAATGATGTATTACAGAAAGCATTTCATTTAATAATCTACTGATCTCCTGCTTTCTACTACCAGGTAATAACGCAATCACTGGTCTATCATCTAAATTGTGCTTTTTTCTAAAGTCCTCATGCTCCTGTGCACGGTAATTTGCAATAGCATCTATCAAGGGATGCCCCACAAAGGTCACAGGGTAATTATGTTTCTTCTCATAAAAATCCTTTTCGAAAGGCAGAATTACATACATAAAATCAAAATCTCTTTTGATATCATTGATTCGATTCTCCTTCCAAGCCCATATTTGAGGTGAGATATAATAATGTGTTTCTATACCTATTTTCTTTGCCCATTTAGCTATTCGCATATTAAAGCCGGGGTAATCAATAAACACTAATACATCTGGATTAAAAGATGCGATATCTTTTTTACAGAACTTAATATTGCGCAATATTGTTCCTAGATTTTGTACCACTTCAACAAATCCCATAAAAGCAAGATCTTTATAATGCTTCACGAGCTTACCGCCTACCTGTTGCATTAAATCTCCTCCCCAAAAGCGTATCTCTGCCTCAGGGTCTTTCTTGTATATAGATCGCATAAGATTAGATCCATGTAGATCCCCTGATGCCTCTCCTGCTATTATATAATACTTCATCTACACTAACTGTGTTATTATGGTTAAAATAATTACGGCTAAAATACAACCTCTAGCCATAAAATCTAATCTGCGATTAATAAAAAACGTAAACAATAGCAAATTAAGTAAGCTCCCTATCGCTGTTATTCTTCCTACCAACCCTATGTTATTAATGAAACTAAAATCACTAAACAACTCATAGTTAGTAAACAACAACAAATAAAGTTCTATACCCACTACAGTAGCCACTACACCTCCAACAAAACCGATTAGAATATGAACAATCTTATCTTTCATCTACAGATCCCATCTATTAATACGTTCTAATACTTGATGTGCTGTTAAGTCAAATTGCACTGGTACGATAGAGATATAGTCATTTCGCAATGCCCACTCATCTGTATCTTCTCCCTTATCTTGGTTCACGAATTCTCCTACTAACCAGTAGTACTCTTTTCCATGAGGACTAACTCGTTTATCGAAGTTCTCCACCCATGTAGCCTTAGCTTGTCTACACACTTTTATTCCTTTAATATCTTCAGTAGCCAACTTTGGGAAGTTTACATTCAACACCACGTCTTTTGGAATCCCATGTTTAAGTGCCTCTGTTGTAATCTTTTTTATAAAAGGTTTTATTTGTTCAAAATCTGCGCTCCAGCTAAAATCTAATAAAGAGAAACCTATTGCAGGTATACCGCTCATTCCTGCTTCTAGTGCAGCACTCATCGTACCAGAATAGATTACATTAATAGAAGAGTTAGAACCATGATTTACTCCAGACACGCACAGATCAGGTGTTCTGTCTAGTATTTGTCCTAGCGCTATCTTTACACAGTCTACAGGTGTACCTGAACAAGCGTATTCTAATTCTATCTCTGGGTCGATATTTACTTTTTCTAACGTAAGCGTATTATTGATCGTTACAGCATGCCCCATTCCAGATTGAGCACTATCTGGGGCAACTACCACTACTTCTCCTATCTCTTTCATCACACTTATCAAGGCTCTCATTCCTGGTGCTGTGATACCATCATCATTTGTAACAAGTATTAAAGGTCTTTGCATCATATATTTATTTTAATTACATTCGCTAATGTAAGGATTATATGTTATTTTGTTTGTGAAATTACTTAGTTTTAACCGAAAATACGTGATAGACATATAGACGAAAAGTAATTATACAAAATAGGTCAGAATTAGTGATACAAGCATACACTAGTATGGTTTTAGAGCTAATGAAGGAGCTATAAAGTAGAATTACTTTGCAGTATTTGACTGATGCGGATTTTGGGTTTAAGCATATAACAACTACGGATTTTTATACGATTATGTGTTTTAACAAATAATTATCGACCATATCGTATAAATATTTACTTTTTTAACTACTTTAGTTCAAAACTAATTAATGAATACTTTTAAGCTATTTATGAAAAGAAATTATAAGGTTATACTTCTACTTATCGGAGTGTCTGCTCTTCTGTGGAGTTTTATGCCTAAACAGCAAAAAGATACGCCTGAAAAAGATCAGCTTCTTTTAGAATTAGTAACGTATATATTAGAAAACACACATTATAATCCAGCAAAGATTGATGATAAATTCTCTGCTACTGTATATAAAGAATATCTAAAAGCATTGGATCCAATGAAGAGATATTTCTTACAATCGGATATTGATGAGTTTTCTAAATATGAGTACCTAATAGACGACATGATTCAGTTAAAGGAACTTTCTTTCTTTGACCTGACTTATGAGCGTATTACTCAACGTATGAATGAAGCTAAAGGTATTTATACAGAAGTTCTTGAACAACCATTCGAATTCGAATCAGACGATGTATTGAATGCTGACTATGACAATATCGGCTACGCTAAAGATGCGGAAGAATTAAAAGAGCGTTGGAAAAAACTACTAAAACTTAATGTCTTATCTACCATTACTGACAACCTTAAAATACAAGAAGGTAAAGTAGAGGAAGAAGAAGAGTTTGACGAGTTCGGAGAGCCTATCATTAAAGAAGAAAAGAAAACAGATAAAAAAGCAAAAGACAAAAAGCCTGTTGAAAAGAAATCTTTTGAACAGCTTGAAAAAGAGGCTCGTGAAAGTGCTTTAAAATCGTATGATGAAGTTTTCGAATTCATTAAAGACCTTGAAAGAAAAGACTGGTTTGCTATCTACTTAAATTCTATTGTAGAGCGTTTTGACCCGCATACTTTCTATTTTGCTCCTGAAGACAAGGAGAAGTTCGATGCTAGCATGAGTGGTAGCTTCGAAGGGATTGGTGCTGTTTTACGCAAAAAATCAGAAGGTGTAGAGATTAATGAACTTGTACCAGGTGGACCTGCTTGGAGAGGTAAAGAAATCGAAACTGGAGATATTATCCTTAAAGTTGGTCAGACTAAAGATGAAGAGCCTATCGACATCGTAGGTATGCGTCTAGACAACGTTGTAAAACTGATCAAAGGGAAAAAGAACACTACAGTATTCTTAACGATTAAGAAAATAGACGGAACGATTAAGGTTATCCCTGTAATGCGTGAAGTTATCGAAATGGAAGAAACTTACGCTAAGTCAAGTGTTATCCAAGATGGTGATAAGAAATATGGGGTTATTCATTTACCTAAATTCTACATTGACTTTGAGAACAAAGACAGTCGTAACGCATTTACAGACGTTGAAAAAGAAATTAAAGAACTAAAACAACAGAACATAGACGGTATCATTATGGACCTTAGAAACAATGGTGGAGGTTCATTAGAGACAGTTATCAAAATGGTTGGGTTATTCTCTAAAGAAGGTCCTGTAGTACAGGTGAAATCTTCTAGAGGAAAACAAAAAGTACTAGATGATAAAGATACCCCTATCGTATGGGAAGGTCCATTAGTTGTATTAGTGAATAACTTCTCTGCTTCTGCTTCTGAAATCTTTGCAGCAGCTATCCAAGATTATAAGCGTGGAGTTATCATCGGTAGTAAACACACGTATGGTAAAGGAACTGTACAAAACTTAATAACACTTAATGACCTATTAAGAAAACAACCTTATGGCGATTTAGGTGCTTTAAAAGTAACACTACAGAAGTTCTACCGTATCAATGGTGGTTCTACTCAACGCGAAGGAGTACTGAGTGATATCGTATTGCCAGACAGATATTCTTATATCGACATGGGAGAAAGAGATATGGATAACGCAATGCCATGGGACAAGATAGAAAGAGCTACTTATACTCCGTATAACAATGATTTCTCTGCTGTTATCAAGTCAAGTAAAGAACGTATTGCCCTTAATGAGCAATTCAAATTGATTGACGAGAACGCGCAATGGATCAATGAAAGAAAAGATGAAAAAGAAGTTCCATTAAGCCTTGAGAAATATCGTGCAAAACAAAAAGAAGTAGAAGAGAAAGCTAAAAAATTCAAAGCTATTTCTAAGTATAAAAACGAATTGAAATTTACTTCTTTACCTAGTGAATTAGCTAGAATCAAGAACGATACAATACTTGAAAGCAAAAGAGATAGATGGCACGAAATGCTAAATGGTGATGTCTATATCGAAGAAGGTGTAAAAATCTTAAAAGACTTAGACACAAAGAAAATATATAAAGTAAGTGGTGATAAAAACAACGTAAGTTCTAAATTATAGAATGTCTCACACTAGCAAATCATATACACAGATTGCGCTCCAAAAATTCAAACAAGATTTTTGGGGCGTTTTGTGTTTTTGGATTATTGTAAGCATTGCTATCGTAGCAGCCTTTGCTTACTTCATTATCCCTGACAACTCTAAGAACGCTAATGCAGGAGACCTTGCCCTACGTTCTCAGAGCCCAGGTTTTACAGTATCTACTATCACTATTCCTACAGACACAGATCGCACTTGGAGCGAGCTTTGGTTTGGAAGAGAAGAAGCTACTAGATTTATCCCTATTAGTGAATATCACATTACTAACGATACCTTATTCTATAAAGGGTATAGTAACCAGCCACAACTAGAAGAAACTAAAAGCATAGCGCTGAGTTCTTTAAACAACGCTAAAGAATCGGAGATTATTAAACAAAAGAAATATTGGTTAGGTACAGATAACCAAGGAAGAGACTACCTAAGTAGACTAGTTATTGGTGCTCGTGTATCTTTATCTATAGGCTTTGTAGCTGTACTAATCTCTCTAGTGATAGGGATCACATTAGGCGCTATAGCAGGTTACTTTGGCGGAAAGATAGATGCCTTTATTCTTTGGTTGATTAATGTGTTTTGGTCTATACCTACCTTACTGCTAGTGATTGCCATTACTTTAGCCTTAGGCAAAGGTTTTTGGCAAGTATTCATCGCTGTTGGACTAACGATGTGGGTAGAAGTAGCTCGTGTAGTCCGAGGGCAAGTAATCAGTGTAAAAGAACAACAGTATGTAACTGCTGCCCATGCTTTAGGCTATTCTAACTACAGAATCATTACTAAACATATCTTGCCAAACTGTATGGCTCCAGTCATCGTAATTTCAGCTGCTAACTTTGCTTCTGCCATCTTAGTAGAGAGTGGACTAAGTTTCTTAGGATTAGGAACACAAGTACCTACACCTAGTTGGGGCGCCATGATTAAAGAAAACTACAACTACATCTTATTAGGCAAACCTTATTTAGCCTTATTACCTGGCTTTGCTATGTTTGTACTAGTGATAAGTTTTATGCTGATAGGCAATGCCCTAAGAGATGCCCTTGATGTTAGAAAATAACATCACATCCTTATTTTTTCCTTATTATCCTGGAATAAGTGATAGACATATAATCGAAAAAGAATTATACAAGATAAGTCTGAATTACTAATAAAAGCATACTATAGTATGGTTTTAGAGCTAATGAAAGAGATATGAAGTAGAATTGCTTTGCTGTATTTGACTAATGCTTAATCTGGGTTTAACTAACGCTGATTCTAGGATTATACACAATGTCAAAGAACATACCATAAGTCATTACTTACAGTGTATCCAATCTAAATCAGATACAGCACAAAAGTAAATAACCTTATTTATGTTCTTTTCAATATTGCTCATAACGCCCTATTATGACGATAATGAGTGTATATGGTAGCAGAAAGTGGGACACTGTACACCCTAAAAGAACTTTAAGGCACAAGTAACTCTCGTATATCTGCCTTATTCCCATTATAGATATTTAAGTCCACCTTACCATCTATTCCATTGATAACCCCTTTTTCTGTAAATTGCCAGAAATGCCAGTCAGGCTTTATTTCTTCAACAAAGAAGTTATAATTAGCAATCCATAGTACATGATCAGGAAACCAAGCTTTAAGGTGATGTGTATAGTAATTCTCTCCTGAGTACAAGATCGGTTTTACTTTATAATGCGCTTCCACTAGCTTGATCCAGTTCTGCAGCCCTTTTCTAAGGTTCTCCATAGACTGCTCTTTAGGCATATCCTCTATATCTAATACAGGAGGAAAGTCTCCTTCAGATATTTTCACTAGTTTGATAAAGTTTTCTGCTTGCTCTGTCGAATTTTCATCAGGACGATAATAGTGATATGCCCCTCTAATAAAGTGATTTGCTCTAGCACCTTTCCAGTTTAGATGAAAAGCCTTGTCCTTGCCATCTTTACCCATAGTCGCTCTAATAAACACAAAGTCAAGAGAAGCTTTACCAGCTACAGAATCCACTACTTTCCAATCAATCACCCCTTGATAATGGGACACATCGAAGCCGACTAACATACTATCATGTCTATTCAACACCTCTACAGTACGCACATCATAGATAGACTTGCCTTCTGCCTTGTCATCAGAGCTAAAGAAATAGCGTATTCCCTCTCTAAAATGTAACCCAAACCAAATACCTATTCCCACTAATACCACGATGATGACCACCCACTTCACAGTAGTCCATGTAGGTGATTTAGTACTCTTCTTTTTAGAAGGTTTTCGTTTTGTTGGAGGTTTTCTCTTTGGTCTAGCCCCCACAGCAGACATAGGATTTGAATTAGTTTTATTAGAAGCCATCTCTCTTTAGAAAAAAGCAAAATTAATCCTTTTATTGATATTGAATACTTCTAGAAGCTATAACTTTTACACAGACTCAGCACCTTGTTTTAATTTGAGTACAGGCACAGGTAGTTCTATATTATTCGCCTTAAATTTCTTGTCTATCTCAAAGCGGATCTCACTACCGATGCGATCGTTATCAAAAGCGTTATCTATAAAATAATACAAGATAAAACGGATAGAAGATTCTCCGAACTCATCTATAAACACTATAGGTTTAGGTGTTTTTAGCACCTCATCATTATCCTCTACACATGATAATAGCACCGATTTGACTAACTCTACATCCGTCCCTATAAACGCACCTACATTAATCCTGGCACGTATCACAGGATCCTCATGCGTCCAGTTATTCATAATATCGTCTATCAGTTTTCTATTCGGAATCACGATATCTTTTCTATTACGTGTCTCAGCGATAGTACATCTAAGGTTAATGACCTTCACACGAGCCACCTCACCTCTGATCTCTACCACATCACCAACGTTCAATGTCTTGTCAAACAAGATGTAAATACCTGCTATCAAATCTCTAAAGATATCTTGTAGTGCAAATCCTAAACCAACAAATAGAGCGGCTGAAGTAGTCAAAAACATACTGATATTTATCCCTACTACATTCAGGATAAAGAAAATCATAATCAGGTAAATAAAGTAATTAATAAAATTAAAAACACTCCCTAGCCTAGCCGCTACATCAGGAGTAGCCATACGTATAAATGCTTTTTTCAACAGCCTCACCCCTACATTAGTAATCATAAGCGTGAATGCGATGAATAATAAGGTACCTATCGTAATACTGATAGACTTACTCGTATATAACTCAAACTCTAATACAGTTGCCAGCAAATTTTTTAATTCCATTCCTTTTTCCTTGATTAATCCTTAGACATTATAATTTAGACTCCACTTCACACAAAAGTCACACCATTCGTCTAAATTCAATATTTAAAGAATGAAATTTACAAAAAAAGATGATACATAATTTCTAATCAATGATAATATCAAGAAACATATTCTCTAAAAGCTAAAACGAATACGAGTAGGTCTATACAAAATAATTGTGTAAACTCTCACACTACCTATATAGTGTTTGATTATTGTATTGCCACAAAAAAATTAATTAAGCCACAACTTTACACCAATAAAAAAGCCTCTTCATTTGAAGAGGCTTTTCTGTGCGGGTAAAAGGACTCGAACCTTCACACCTTGCGGCACCAGATCCTAAGTCTGGCGTGTCTACCAATTTCACCATACCCGCGAATCAGTGGAACATCCTGTTCCTTTAAGACGTGGCAAATATAATAGATTTTTTTGCTTAAAAACAAATCTTAAATAATAAAAAAATCATTTATTTTTAAAACTCTTATACAGAGACTTTTAAAAATAAATGATTCCTAAAATAATTCCATAAAAAAAGCCTCTTCAAATGAAGAGGCTTTTTTGTGCGGGTAAAAGGACTCGAACCTTCACACCTTGCGGCACCAGATCCTAAGTCT